>CAIUHY010000104.1 GCA_903899145.1 uncultured Actinomycetes bacterium | reverse complement strand
TTGCAGACCTATGTCCAAGTTATGGCATAGGTGAGACTGATAAAGTAAAAGCTATGGCGCTAGTTAAATCAGATGAGGATTTCAGATGAAGACTCTTCGTATTCTGATTATCAGCACTCTGCTCCTATTTCTCACCCCTTCTGCTCATGCCGCGGGAAGTGTTGTTAGTTGTTCGGCAATTAAGACCGGGCAAGGGCAAGTAAAATCTAAAACGTTGCTCTCCTGTTTAGATAACAAAAGTAAGGTGATGTTAGAGGGCATTAGAGGGCCAGTTGTCATTAATGTTTTTGGTTCATGGTGCGCCCCATGTCAGCAAGAGATCCCTATCTTTGTTTCACTCTATGCAACAAAGAAAGTTTCTATAGTGGGAATTGACGTTGATGAAACAAATATGCAGGCCGGGCGTAATTTTGTTATAAAAAAAGGAATTACCTGGCCAATTCTCTATGACGCAAGCGGTGTGACTAAATCAAGCTTTGGCCCCGGGGTTCCTGTGACCTGGTTCTTAAATGCAAAGGGCTATGTTGTTTATCGCCATGTAGGCCTAGTTACTTCACAAGCACAGCTCAATGCTGAAGTCACTAAGTACCTCGGCATCAAACTATGAATTGGGTTGACTGGATCTTTGTAGCAGCGTTGCTCTTTGCTTTTGTTCGCGGCTACAGGTCAGGCTTTCTTTCAACAATCTTCAGAGCTATTGGATTTATTGGTGGGGGACTTGGCGGGCTCTATCTAGGTATTCACTATTTGCATAAGTACTCATCTGGTGTTTTAAAGTTCTTTTTACTTTTCGTTGTAATCGCAGTTACTGCATCAATCGGTGAATTTATCTGTGAAAAGTTTGCTGAGCTTTTTCATAACACAATACTTTTCGGCCCCTTTAAATGGGCCGATTCAATTCTAGGGGCAGCGTTTTCTGTGCTCCGAACATTGATCATGTTGGTAGTTATTGGGCACTTACTCTTAATTACCCCATGGAGCTGGGCCGTGCATGGAATCCCTAAGAGCGTGTTTTATAAGAAGGTAGATGCTTATTCACCTGCAGTGATTCAGGAAATTACAAAAAAAGCTACGAGCATTCACTAAAAATCTAACTATCGTTTCATCTGCACCCAAGGGATACTTGATTTTGGATCAGTAAGTGATTCTTGAATAGATGCGAGGTCCTCTACCTCTTCAAGCGCAGTGAGCAATTTCTCATAATAATTAGCGCTAATTACCACAGCAACGTTCTCGTCATTGTGCCGGATAAAGACAGGGATCTTTTGCGCTTCGTCAATCACTGCAGAAAGTTGTTGTCTGAAACTTTTAACCGAGTATGTGCTCATAACGCTAGGGTACATTTATTTAGAATTTGAGCGAATCTGAGTGAACTTCTAAGCCCTTTTTAAGGTTGGTGGCTTATGGTATGGCTCATGAAAAAGATCCTCTCGACTGTTGCTCTATCCATGTCGCTTTCTAGCGCGCTTTTAGCTGGTGTTGCTAGTGCGGCAACTCCAACTCCAAATGGAGTGTGTTCTCCAGCTGGATCAAAAACGACCATCGCTGCAAAGAATTATGTCTGCACAAAAGTTCTCTCTGGGAAAACAGTATGGGTAGTAGGAATGGGCGTAGGCACATTGAGTAAAAACGCAACCGCACCTAAACCAGCCATCAGTGGTAGCCAAGGTCGAGGATTCGGTGAAGAAGGCGGTGAAGGTGGAGCGGGAGATCCTGCACGTCTGGCAGCATTCAAAAAATTTAGTGACTGTTTGGTTAAAAATGGCGGAACAGCATTTGGCCCAGGTGCCGGAGGTTTTAGCCGACATGAAGGTAGTGGCGGACAACCACAAGGTGTTCGTCCATCAATGAGTGCTGCTCAACAAAAAGCTATGACAGCTTGCGCAGCATTTGCACCAAAGTTTGGCAGACGCGGTGGGGAAGGTAACTAAAAAGTATTAAATAACTTCAAGGATCTGTGCATATTTCCTGCCAAACATGACGCGCGGATTTTCTTTACTTGCTGCTTTTGTGTCAATACCTAACACTTTTGCAATTTTAGATATTTCAGCTTCTACAGTTTTCTCGCTTTGGAAGATTAATTCTGAGATTGCCTTATTTGAAGAGCCTCTTATTATCAATTTGAAGACATTAATTTGCCTATCATTCAAACCGTAGTCTGACCACGGCTCACACGCATTTTTAGAATCAAAGGATTGGGTTTTGAGCAAGTTTTTGAGCGTATCAATAAATTTCTTATTCTTATAGTAGAACTTAATATCTTGAGAAAAATCATCCCTTGTAAACCATAAAAAGGTTAAAGAACTCACATCTGTAGCTACACCAAAAGATATTTCTTCTAATTTAAGTTTTTTGAAAACAGGTCTTAGGTATTCAAAATTTTCTGGGGTTACATTAAATAAATTCGCCCCTGTAGTATCAAAATTTATTTTGGGTATATCTGATAACTCATGAGTATCTATAAAAGAAGCTTTGTCTTGAAAGATTTGGCTCATCGCAAAATTTTCTAAAGTGGAAAATCCCCAAAAAGTTACTCTGCCCAGGGGTACTTTGCTTTTCATTTTTTTAAAATACACCTCTAATAAATTCTTTTCTTAATGAATAGATTTTATTAGGGTATTCCCTATTTGCTTATTGCAAAAGAAATAAGATGAGTGTGAGCACTCTTCTTAGATATAACTATTTAATCTTCGCTTTTTCCTGTCGCTAGACCAGTTTGGATAAGTTTCATCACATTTGGATCAGCGAGCGTTGTTGAATCTCCCACTGCGCGGTTCTCTGCAACATCGCGAAGAAGTCTTCGCATAATCTTGCCGCTGCGTGTTTTAGGAAGTTCATTAACAACCAAGATCTGTTTAGGACGAGCAATAGCGCCGATTCCCTTTGCTACGTGAGCTTTTAATTCCTTTATTAACTCTTCTCCGCCAACACTTGGGATTCCTCCCCGCAAAATAACAAAGGCAACGATCCCCTGTCCTGTTGTGTCGTCTTTAGCGCCAACAACTGCTGCTTCAGCAACATTGGGGTGAGAAACCAGCGAAGATTCAACTTCAGTTGTAGAAATGTTATGACCAGAAACAAGCATCACATCATCAACTCGGCCAAGAAGCCAGATAGCTCCATCTTCGTCTAACTTCGCGCCATCTCCTGCAAAGTACTTTCCATCAAATCTGGACCAATAAGTCTCACGATATCGCTCATCTGATCCCCAAATGCCGCGAAGCATCGAAGGCCATGGCTGCGTCAGCACGAGATAACCCCCGCCACCTTTACCAACAACCTTCGCTTCATCATCGACAACTTTGGCAACAATTCCAGGTAGCGCTCCCATCGCAGATCCTGGCTTTGTTGCAGTAACGCCAGGAAGAGGAGAGATCATGATTGCGCCAGTTTCTGTCTGCCACCATGTGTCCACAATCGGACAACGATTTCCACCAATCACTTCCCGGTACCACATCCATGCTTCCGGGTTAATAGGTTCACCAACAGAGCCAAGTAAACGAAGAGATGAGAGATCTGATCCTTGAGGGAACTCATCTCCCCACTTCATCCACGTGCGAATAAGTGTGGGCGCTGTATAAAGAATGCTTACTTTATATTTTTCAACAAGCTCGAAGATGCGTCCCTTTGTTGGCGTATCAGGAGTTCCTTCATACATCACTTGCGTGGCGCCATTAATTAAAGGTCCATATACGACATATGAGTGACCAGTAATCCAACCCACATCTGCTGTGCACCAGTAGACATCAGTCTCAGGCTTAAGATCAAAGACCACGCGGTGTGTATACGACGCTTGAGTGAGGTAACCACCTGTTGTATGGAAGATTCCCTTTGGCTTACCTGTTGTGCCAGATGTATACAAAATAAAAAGTGGATGCTCGCTGTCAAAGAACTCAGCCTCGTGGATATCTGATTGACGCTCGAGGATCTCATGCCACCAGATATCAATTTCAGGATCAAATGCCGTCTCTTGCCCTGTGCGCTTTACTACTAACACATTTTTAACGTTTGTCTTCTTTGCGGCGAGTGCTTCATCGACGATTGGCTTAAGGGCAAAAGGCGCCCCTTTGCGAAAACCACCATCAGATGTAATAACTAGCGTTGCATCTGCATCTTCAATACGAGTGATCAGTGAATCTGCGCTAAAGCCACCAAAGATCACTGAATGCAAAGCACCGATACGAGCGCATGCAAGCATTGCAACTGCCGCTTCTGGAATCATCGGCATATAGATCGCAACCCGATCTCCAGACTTCACGCCAAGTTCAAGGAGAGCATTTGCTGCCTTCTTCACATCAGTGAGCATCTGCGCATATGTAATTGCCCGTGAATCTCCTGGTTCTCCTTCAAAATAAAATGCAACGCGTTCGCCTCGACCTTCTAATACATGGCGATCAAGTGCGTTATAAGAAGCATTGAGTTTTGCGCCAACAAACCATTTGGCATAAGGAGAGTTCCATTCCAGAACCGTGTCCCACTTTTTATCCCAATGCAGATATGCAGCTTGCTTCTCCCAGAAGCCAAGACGGTCTTTCTCGGCATCTGCATAGATGGACGCCTGCGCGTTTGCTTGCGCAGCAAATTCAGGTGATGGTGCAAAGGTGCGCTCTTCATAGGAGAGGTTTTCAAGGGAACTCATACTTCTAACGTTACCTGCAGGACTAATTGCCTACAAGAGTTTTGTAAAAATTCTTATATTCATCAACAAGACAGGCCCATCCACACCCATGGTTCTACTCGATGATTCATAAGTGCGAACTCTCGTAACTTTCTATCAGTGGTCTACATACATCTATTTTCACAAGGAGAGAAAAATGTTGTCAGTCTTTACCAATGTATACAGAATCGTTTCCCACCTTCACACCTTTGAAGTTGCTGGGCTCTGGCTACTCAAAGGCGCGAAGGCGGTTTTTCATAGCAATATGGGATTTCTGGGCCTGAGCGTCTTGCTCAATCATTTGGGCATAAATTAGAGGTAAACGGATGTAAATCCCGCCTCGTTTTCCAATCCGCCCCAAAGCATGACAAAATTAGCCGTAAGCAAGACGTCTGACCCAAAGATGTGCCAGAGGTTCTCTTACTTACACAGGTGAGAACTATTTACATGAAATTTGGGGAGAGAATCAGATGCCTATAGCAACTCCGGAAATTTATGCACAGATGCTTGATCGCGCTAAAGCGGGAGCATTTGCATATCCAGGAATCAACGTTTCATCATCGCAGACACTTAATGCCGTGATGCGTGGTTTTGCTGACGCTGAATCTGACGGAATCGTTCAGATCTCATGGGGCGGGGCGGAGTACCTCTCAGGATCAACCGTTAAGAATATGGTTGATGGATCACTTGCACTAGCGGAGTATGCACACATTGTTGCTAAGAATTACAAAGTAAATATTGCTATTCACACCGATCATTGCCCAGCAGAGAAGTTAGATGGCTTCATGCGTCCGCTTCTTAAAATTGGAGCAGATCGTGTGAAAGCAGGGTTGAAGCCGTTGTTTAACTCTCACATGTGGGATGGTTCAGCTGTCTCTATGAAAGAGAACATGAGCATTGCAAATGAATTAATCGATGCGTCAGCAGCCGCAAAGACAATCCTTGAAATTGAAATTGGTGTCGTTGGCGGAGAAGAAGATGGAATTGAAGCAAAGCATGATGCAAAGCTTTACTCAACACCTGAAGATGCGCTTCTCACAATCCAAACACTTGGTGCTGGTGAGCGCGGTCGCTATATGGTTGCTGCAACATTTGGAAACGTTCATGGTGTCTATAAACCAGGAAATGTTGTTTTGCAGCCAAAGATCCTTCGTGCACTTCAAGATGCCGTTTCGGCAAAGCTTGGACTAGCAGCAGGATCAAAGCCCATGGATCTTGTCTTCCATGGTGGCTCAGGCTCATTGCTCGGAGAAATTCGTGAATCACTGGATTACGGTGTTGTGAAGATGAATATCGATACCGACACGCAATACGCATTCACTCGTCCGGTGGTCGATCACATAATGAAGAATTACGATGGCGTGCTGAAGATTGACGGTGAAGTCGGTAGCAAAAAGGCTTATGACCCACGCGCGTGGGGCAAGGCTGGTGAAGCCGGGTTGGCTAAGCGTGTTGTTGAAGCGTGTGAAGATCTTCGCTCAACAGGTACTTCCCTCAATAAATAAGTAATTAACTAACTCGTTAATTAACTACGTAAGGTAAGGATGAAATGCCTGCTTTAGTGTTGTTGGGTGCCCAATGGGGCGATGAGGGCAAGGGTAAAGCGACAGATATCCTTGGCGACCGCGTTGATTATGTTGTCCGCTATCAAGGTGGAAACAATGCCGGTCATACAGTTGTTATTGGTGATCAAAAATATGCTCTACACCTTTTACCTTCTGGAATCTTGAGTCCTAATGTTGTTCCTGTTATTGGCAACGGTGTTGTGATTGATCCTTCTGTATTACTGGAGGAGATCCGCGGCCTTAATGAGCGCGGCATCAACACATCAAAGCTTAAGATCAGCACTAACGCGCATTTGATTACTCCGTACCACCGCACGATTGATAAAGTTTCTGAAAGATTTTTGGGTAATTCAAAGATCGGCACGACAGGTCGCGGTATTGGTCCTGCTTATGCTGACAAGATTAATCGCATCGGTATTCGCGTACAAGATCTCTTTGATCCTTCTATTCTTCGCCAAAAGATCGAAGCAGCCCTGCGTGATAAGAACCAAGTACTTATTAAGGTATTTAATCGCAAAGGAATTGATGTTGATGATGTATTAAACGAGTACCTCGGCTATGCCGAGGTACTCAAGCCTTATGTCACCGACACAGTTCTGCTTCTTGATCAAGCTCTCAAAGCGGGCAAGACTGTGCTTCTAGAAGGTTCTCAAGGAACTTTGCTCGATGTTGATCACGGTACATATCCCTTCGTTACTTCATCTAATCCAACTGCAGGCGGCGCCTCTACTGGTTCAGGTATTGGACCAACAAAGATCACTCGCGTGATTGGAATTGTGAAGGCTTACACAACACGAGTGGGTAGCGGACCTTTCCCAACGGAACTCTTTGATGAAGATGGAGAGAAGCTGCGCACGATTGGCGGAGAGGTAGGTGTCACAACAGGGCGAGCACGCCGTTGTGGTTGGTATGACGCACCTATCGCTCGTTATGCCGTACGCGTGAATGGATTAACAGATTTCTTCCTGACAAAGCTTGATGTGTTAACCGGCTGGGAGAAGATTCCTGTCTGCGTTGCCTATGAGATTGATGGCAAGAGAGTGGAAGAACTTCCTGCATCACAATCTGATTTCCACCATGCAAAGCCAATTTATGAATACCTCCCTGGTTGGTCAGAGGACATCAGCAAAGCGCGCAAGTTATCTGATCTTCCAAAGAACGCTCAAGCGTATGTGAAGTTCTTAGAAGATATATCAGGAGCACCCATGAGTGCGATCGGAGTAGGTCCAGGACGCGATGAAACAATCGTTGTAAAGGATTTAATTTGAGAGTTCTTCTGATTGGCTCTGGAGGGCGTGAACACGCACTGGCTGCAGCAATGATCGAAGACCCACAACTTGAATCACTGCATGTAGCACCTGGAAATCCTGGCATTGCGCAGATAGCTATCTGTCACGCCATTGATATTGATAACAATCAAGCAGTTATTGAACTTGCCCAGCAATTAGATATCGATCTAGTTGTTGTTGGCCCAGAAAAACCTTTAGTCAATGGCTTGTCAGATGCGCTGCGCAAAGTAAAGATCGCCTGCTTTGGACCATCTGCTGCCGCGGCGCAATTAGAGGGAAGTAAAGATTTTGCTAAACAGGTGATGGCAGATGCCGGTGTGCCCACAGCAAAGAGCTACACATGCACAAACCAAGCTGAAATTGAAAAAGCACTCGATGCATTTGGCGCTCCCTATGTTGTCAAGCACGACGGGCTAGCTGCTGGTAAAGGTGTTGTAGTGACAGATGATCGCGCCGAAGCACTTGCCCATGCGCTCTTATCTGCCCGCGTTGTTATTGAAGAGTTCTTAGATGGCCCAGAAGTTTCACTCTTTGGTATTTCAGATGGCGCTCATATTGTTGCGATGCAACCAGCACAAGATTTCAAACGTGCTTATGACGGTGATGCTGGACCCAATACAGGTGGCATGGGTGCTTACTCACCGCTTGCTTGGGCGCCAAAAGACATCATGGAGCAAACACTAGAAAAAGTATTACACCCAACTATTGCTGAGATGGCAGCAAGGGGAACTCCGTTCGTTGGTTTGCTCTATGCAGGACTTGCTTTAACTAAAAAAGGAATTCGTGTTATTGAATTTAATGCTCGCTTTGGTGATCCTGAAACCCAAGTTCTCCTTCCTAGACTTAAGACTCCTCTTGCCACTCTTCTCTATAAAGCAGCAACGGGTGGATTAACCGATGAGATGAAACTTGAATTTACCAATGACTGTGCAGTTACTGTTGTTCTTGCCGCTGCCGGTTATCCAGCTGATCCCAAGGTGGGCGAGCCAATTACAGGTCTTGATGATTCACCTCAGACCCGAATCTTTCAGGCAGGAACAAAGCTCAAAGACGGAATCTTGCATTCATCCGGGGGAAGAGTGCTAGCAGTAACAGGAAAGGGCGCAGATCTCACCCAAGCACGCCTAGCAGCCTATGAAGTGATCTCACAGATCACGCTGGCTGGAAGCCACTACCGCAGAGATATTGCACTTGCTGCCAGTGAAATAGGGGAGAATTAAGCCATGAGCGTTCTCGCTGATCGTTATGCATCGAGTGCGATGAAGAGTATCTGGGCGCCTAACGCAAAAATTATTGCAGAACGTAAATTATGGATTGCAGTGATGCGTGCGCAATCTTCTCTTGGTCACGCAATTGCAAACGATGTCATTGCTGATTACGAAAAAGTCGTCGATAAAGTTGATCTTGCATCCATCGATACGCGCGAACAAAAGACTCGCCATGATGTGAAAGCTCGGATTGAAGAATTTAATGCCCTCGCTGGGCACGAAGCAATTCATGCAGGAATGACATCACGGGACTTAACAGAGAACGTTGAAGCGATGCAGGTAAGAGACGGCATGCTTCTTGTTCAAGATCGCGTTGTTGCAACTCTTGCGATGCTCGCTGAGCGCGCAGCGCAATACATCGACCAACCAATTGCAGGTCGCTCACATAACGTTGCTGCTCAAGTCACCACGCTTGGAAAGCGCTTTGCATCAGCTGCCGAAGAGTTGCTCTTTGCATATGAGCGTTTAGAGAATTTAATTGCCAGATATCCCATGCGCGGGATTAAAGGCCCTGTGGGAAGCGCGCAAGATTCAGTTGATCTTCTTGGCTCTGCTAAGAACCATGCCAAGCTTGAAGAGCAGATTGCTAAGCACCTTGGTTTCTCTCGTGTATTAGATAGCACCGGGCAGATTTATCCTCGCTCACTTGATTTTGATGTAGTGACTAGCCTCGTTCAGCTCGCTGCCGGCCCATCATCGTTTGCAACAAGCATTCGCTTGATGGCAGGAGCAGAGCTTGTTACTGAAGGATTTAAAGCTGGACAAGTGGGATCAAGTGCAATGCCACATAAGATGAATACACGCTCATGTGAGCGAGTAAATGGTTTGGCTGTTGTTCTGCGCGGATATGCATCCATGGTTGGTGAACTCAGCGGTGATCAATGGAATGAAGGCGATGTCTCATGCAGCGTTGTTCGCAGAATCGCACTTCCTGATGCTTTCTATGCACTCGATGGTCTTCTTGAAACATTTATGACTGTTCTTGCTGAATTTGGCGCCTTCCCGCAGGCTATTGCAGCAGAACTTGAACGCTTCTTGCCGTTCCTTGCATCAACAAAGATTCTTGTTGCATCTGTGAAAGCAGGAGTAGGACGCGAGATTGCTCACGAAGTCATTAAGGAGCATGCAGTTGCTGCTGCGCTAGCAATCCGCGAAGGAAAGCCAAACACGATGATTCAAGCTTTAGCAGATGACGCGCGGCTTCCTCTTGATCGTAAAGAACTTGATGCTCTCCTTGCTTCTCCTCTTGAATTCACAGGCGATGCACGCCAGCAAACAACGAGAGTTATTAATCGCATTGAAGCGATCACCAAAGCACACTCCACTGCGGCGAAGTATCGCCCAGGGGCGATTCGTTAACGCGGCAGCGCTATGTGGACGCACCTTCGCAGCGGAAAAGTTCGCGAACTCTATACAAATGAAAAAGGCGAGCTACTTCTCGTCGCTTCTGATCGCATCTCAGCCTTTGATTACATTTTGCCCACAGAGATTCCTGGAAAAGGAAAACTCCTCACCCAGTTAAGTCTTTTCTGGTTTGAGATGATGAGTGATTTAGTACCAAATCATCTGATCAGCACCGAGGTTCCAGCTGAGTTTGCTGGACGTGGTGTGATTGTGAAAACGCTAGAAATGTTTCCTATTGAATGTGTCGCTCGTGGGTATCTCACAGGTTCTGGGTGGAGTGAATACAAGCAATCACAATCTGTGACGGGAATTCCTCTTGCTTCTGGCTTACTTGATGGTTCACAGTTAGAAAAAGCGATCTTCACACCTGCAACAAAAGCTGACGTTGGCGATCACGATATAAATATTTCTTTTGAGAAAGCAGCAGAGGTTATTGGCGCGGCAGATGCGACGGTGCTCAGAGATCTCACACTTGCTCTCTATACAAAAGCTCATGGATACGCAGCCACGCGCGGGATTATTCTCGCCGACACTAAATTCGAGTTTGGACGCGATGACCAAGGTAAGATCACGTTAGGCGATGAGGCCTTGACCTCAGACTCTTCACGTTTTTGGTCTGCTGATAGTTGGAAACCCGGTGGCGCTCAACCCTCCTTTGATAAACAATACGTTCGTGATTGGTTGTTGCAATCAGGATGGGATAAAAAGAGCACT
>CAIUHY010000103.1 GCA_903899145.1 uncultured Actinomycetes bacterium | reverse complement strand
CCCAACTCCATCTCTAGAACCTTCACCAATAACGTGAACTGTGACGCCACATACTTCGCCTGATTTAGATTTAAGGGCATCGATGACAAGTGCGTGCTCGATAATTTCGATTCCTTCATCATTTTGAACCGCTGCAAGTAGCGCCCGTGATACTTCGGCGCCGGTTGCATCCCCGCCAGCATGCAAAATTCTATTTCTGTGATGCCCGCCTTCGCGTGTCAGCGCAATTTCACCACTTTCGGCTTTATCAAAAACTGCGCCGTGAGCAATTAACTTACGCACCGCTTCTGGCCCTTCAGTGACTAAAACATTTACTGCATCTAGGTCACATAAACCTGCACCCGCGATAAGAGTGTCACTTTTGTGTTGATCTGGTGTATCTCCTGGACCAAGTGCGGCAGCAATGCCGCCTTGTGCCCATTTTGTAGAGCCTTCATCAATATTTGCTTTTGTTACAAGTAGGACTGAGAGATTAGCTGCTCGTGCGTTAAGCGCTGTTGTTAATCCGGCCACTCCAGAACCAATCACAATGACATCTGCGCGCACGGTCCAACCAGGTTTTCCGGTAAATAACTTCAAGAGCCCGCCGCCATCCCCATATTGACGAGCAAACGGACCCCATCTATCCACCCGGCAACAATTGCTCTTGGATTAAGCGTGGAAGAGTCAGCAATCTCAAAGGTTGATGGATCTATAACCTCTGCATAATCCAATGTAAGAGCTGGCTCGCTTGCCAAAATCTCTTTCATGGAGGCCTTGGACCCAGAACGTAGCGCCCTGGAAATCACCAATGCCGCCTTACGACCTTCTGTTGTCAAACGCACATTACGTGAAGATAAAGCAAGTCCATCGGAGTCACGAATGATCCCACCAGTAATTACTTCAACTGGAATATAGCTTTTTGTAACCCAGTTCTTCACAATATGTAGTTGTTGGAAATCTTTTTCACCAAAAATTGCCCATCGTGGATCGACATGCTTAAAAAGTTGGTTGATAACGGTTAAAACTCCGTCAAAATGTCCTGGTCTTGCAGCACCCTCAAACTTATTCGCTATTTCACCAGCACTGATCTTTTTTACTTCGCCATTAACCTTTAAATTTTCTGGGTAGATCTCATCAATGGTTGGCGCCCAAACCCGAGTAGCACCAGCGGCAAGAGCCTTCTTGCTATCGCCCTCTAAATCCCTTGGATACTTTTCTAAGTCTTCGGAAGACTCAAATTGGAGAGGGTTAACGAAGATACTTACAACAACATTATTAGTGAGCGTGCGCGCATGTTTAATCAATGACACATGGCCATCATGAAGTGCGCCCATCGTAGGGACGAAGGCGATATCACCATTACTTGCGGACATTTACTGGCTCCAGTCCTTTCCAGTACCGGGCGTGCAGGTAAAAGTTTACCCTGCAATGTGTTGAAGCAATACTCCAATTTTCCCGTATCCAGGAAGCACTGCTTGTGGGTCAATCTCAAACCATGGTGATAAAACAAAGCCTCTCTCGTGGGCCCTCGGGTGGGGCAAGGTAAGTAGCTGCTCATCCATGATAAGTTCTTCATAAGTAATGAGATCGAGGTCTAAAGTGCGTGGGCCCCAACGTTCTTCTCTAACTCTTCCTGCTTTATTTTCAATTGACTGCAGAAGATCTAATAAATCAAGTGGTTGCATTTGAGTATCAGCGATTAATACTGCGTTGAGATAATTTGGCTGCTCTGGACCACCTACAGGAATAGTTTCATGGAATTTAGATACCACTTGAATATCAACTGATTGGCCTATCTGATCAATTGCATCAGAAAGTATGGACTGAGAGTCGCCTAAGTTAGAACCAAGAGCAATAACTACTTTCACTTGCTGCGCATAATTCTTACTGCAATATCGCCTACTTCAACACCAATTGGGGCATCAGGCTTATGCACAACAACTTCAATACTTTTTATAGGAAACTCTTTGAGTACCTTATTTGCAATGATTTCCGCTAAATGCTCAATTAAATTTACAGGATCACCAATAAGTATATTATTCACAAGTTCAATTACTTTAGAATAATCAATAGCATCTTCTAAAGAGTCACTTTTTCCTGCTTTTTTAGACTTGGGAGTAAGTGAAAGATCCACAAGAAAGCGTTGCCCATTTTTACGCTCTTCTGGATAAACACCGTGGAATCCATGCGCTGAAATCCCATGTATTTCAATTCGATCGCTCATGCACCTAACTCCATCACAACTTTAATTGCATCAACCTGAGGCTTAACGCTATGAGTGCGAACTCCCCAGACACCTTGTTTTGCTAACTGCGCAGTAAGGGCAATCGTTGCTGATTCTCTTTCATCTGGATCAGTTGCTTGAACTAAATCACCAAGAAATCTTTTACGTGAGACTCCGATGAGCAATGGATAGCCCAGTAGCTGCAAACGATCTATGTTACGAAGTATTTCCCAATTATGTTCAGAAGTTTTTGCGAAACCAATTCCAGGATCTAAGATAATTTGTTCTGGGCTTATCCCTTCACTAATGAGTGCAGTAGCCCGCTCATCAAGTTCATCTTTAACTTCTTTAACAACATCATTATAAACAGCACGCTTTTGCATCTCGCCTGAGTGGCCCCGCCAATGCATTGCAACATATTGAACTGCAGGATTATTTGAAATTAATTTAGCCATATCAGGATCAGCAAGACCCCCACTAACATCATTGACAATACTTGCACCTGCTGCAATTGCTGCGCGAGCAATCGCTGCTCTTGTTGTGTCCACACTTAGCGTTACGCCTAGCGGTTGCAACTCTGTAATAACAGGGATAACACGGTCAAGCTCTTCTTCAACAGTTACTCGGGCGGCGCCGGGTCTTGTTGATTCACCGCCAATATCAATAATGTCTGTACCTTCTTCAATCATCTGGCGTGCACGTGAAATTGCGGCGTCAAAATCAAAATGACGGCCTCCATCAGCAAATGAATCAGGTGTGACATTTAAAATACCCATCACCAATGTCCGCTCTGAATTACTCATTAGCGCCCAGATGCTGTTATGAGCGCCATCGCTTCTGCGCGTGTGGCGGCACTACGTAATTGACCTCGAACGGCGCTTGTAGTTGTCCGAGCCTGTGATTTCTTTACTCCACGCATTGACATGCATAAATGTTCGCAATCAACAATCACGATCACTCCAGCTGGATTTAAAATTTCAACCATTGCATCTGCTATTTGCGACGTCAATCGCTCTTGGACTTGTGGACGACGTGAATATAAATCGACCAACCTTGCAAGTTTAGAAAGTCCAGTAATGCGCCCAGAATCACCAGGTATGTAACCAATATGTGCAACGCCATGAAATGGAGTTAGGTGATGCTCACAGTGTGAAAAAACTTCAATATCTCTAACAATCACTAGCTCACTATGGCCAATATCAAACGTTGTTGTGAGAATCTCTTCAGGTGATTGCCATAGGCCTTCGAAGTTTTCACGGAAAGCTTTTGCCACACGCTTTGGTGTGTCACGCAAACCATCACGATCTGGGTCTTCCCCGATTGCAAGAAGTAGTTCTGTTACTGCCCGCTCTGCTCTTGCTTGATCAAATTCAGCCCTTGCACGTCCATCATGTGGACCCATACTTACTGGATTGATCTCATCAGTCATTACTTAAGCCTCAACTGTTGGTGGTACAGCTTTTTTTCTTGGCTTGCGCACTGGCTCTTCAACCTTCTTCTCTGGTTCAGCAACAGGTTTTTGTGGTTTTGCTGGAGATAAGTTCACTGGTGGCTTATCTGATGGGGTGCGACCAGGTGAGCCAGTCCAAGCGGGTCTTGGTTTTACTTTCTTTACGCGCTTAAAAATCTTTTCGATATCTTCCTTGAGAAGAGTCTCGCGCTCAAGTAGTTCTACTACGAGTGAGTCAAGAATCTCACGGTTGACAACAAGAATATCGAATGCTTCTTGGTGAGCATTCTCAATCAGATTGTGGATTTCTGAATCAACAATCCCTGCAACATTTTCAGAATAATCACGTTGATGGCCGTAATCGCGGCCCAGGAATGGTTCGCTATCACTTGTGCCAAGCTTGATTGCGCCAATCTTTTCCGTCATTCCATACTGAGTGACCATAGCGCGAGCAAGATTTGTTGCCTTTTCAATATCATTTGATGCACCAGTAGTTGGATCATGGAAGATCAATTCTTCTGCGGCGCGTCCGCCTAACGAATATGCAAGCTGATCAAGCATTTGATTACGTGTGGTTGCATAGCGGTCTTCATCTGGCAAAACCATCGTGTAACCAAGCGCACGGCCACGGGGCATAATCGTAATTTTGTGGACAGGGTCAGTGTGTGGCAATGCGTGAGCAACTAACGCGTGCCCACCCTCGTGATAAGCAGTTATACGACGCTCTTCTTCAGTCATAAGTCGTGTTGTACGTTGTGGCCCGGCCATAACTCGATCAATCGCTTCATCAAGCGCCGCAGTAGTAATGACCTTTGCATTTTCGCGGGCAGTAAGCAGCGCTGCTTCGTTCAGTACATTCGCAAGATCTGCTCCAGTAAATCCGGGAGTGCGCTTAGCAAATGAACTTAATTCAACGCTCTTAGCCATTGGTTTTCCCTTTGCATGCACTTCTAAAATTGCAGTACGTCCTTTTAGATCTGGACGATCCACTGGAATCTGCCGATCAAATCGACCTGGTCGAAGTAGCGCAGGATCTAATACGTCTGGACGGTTTGTTGCTGCAATTAAAATAACTTGTCCGTTACCTTCAAAGCCATCCATCTCAACTAATAACTGGTTGAGTGTTTGTTCGCGCTCATCATGGCCGCCACCCAACCCGGCACCACGTTGGCGGCCAACCGCATCAATTTCATCGACGAAGATAATCGCAGGGGCATTTTCTTTTGCTTGAGTAAATAGATCACGAACGCGTGATGCTCCAACACCAACAAACATTTCAACAAACTCGGAGCCAGAAATTGAATAGAAAGGAACATTCGCTTCTCCCGCAACTGCGCGAGCAAGCAATGTCTTACCTGTTCCTGGAGGGCCATAAAGTAGAACTCCCTTAGGAATCTTCGCCCCAATATCCTGATACTTTTTTGGATCAGCGAGGAAATCTTTAATTTCACGAAGTTCTGCAACTGCTTCATCAGCACCTGCTACGTCAGCAAAAGTATTCTGTGGGTTCTCTTTATTTTGCATCTTGGCTTTTGAGCGGCCAAAAGAGAAAATTCGATTTCCACCTTGGGCATTGCCCATAAAGAGAAGAATGAGAAATCCGATCACAAGAATTGGCGCAAAACTAAAGAACATTGAAGCTAGAAATGAAGTGGTTGGTACCTTTACATTCCATGCCTTTGCTGGCGGATTACTTGTCAATAGTTCAGTGATTTGCTGTTCTTCGTTCGCAACATAATTTGCCTGGATATGTGAAGAGCCCTGCACTGTAGTTCCAGACTTTAAGATCAACTGAATACGTTGATCTTTATCAATAAGAAGGGCTGACTCAACT
>CAIUHY010000102.1 GCA_903899145.1 uncultured Actinomycetes bacterium | reverse complement strand
AGCGATAGTTTGGCTCAAGAGGAACGTCAAAGAGCAGGATGCACAGGTCCGCATTGTTGAGTCAGATGTGAAAGATGCATGTGTGGGGGAGTTATTTGATGTTGTTGTTGCAAACCCTCCCTATATTCCAAACACGCAAATTCTTCCTGCAAATGTGAAATATGAACCTGAAATGGCTCTCTATGGGGGCAATGGCGATGGCATGGATATTCCAGATACCTTTATTGAAGCCGCAATAAGACTTTTAAAGTCTGGTGGATTTTTTGCTATCGAGCATCACGAGGATCAAGAAACAGTGATGGTTAAAGCGCTAGAAGGCAATTTCACAGATATAACAAGTCATCGCGACTTAACTGGGCGTCCTCGTTTTACTACAGCCGTTAGGCGTTAGGCCATACAGAGGTTAATTCTCTATTGATGTCCTCTGCGGTACGAAGTAGTTTAGGTAAAACATTTTGTTCTAGCTCTTTCATGCTTAAACGAGATGAAGGAACAGAAATATTTATGGCCGCATAGGTATCGTTTATATGACTTCCAATTGGAGCTGCAATAGAGCGAAGTCCAATTTCAAGCTCTTGATCCAGGATGCAATACCCCTGGTTTTTAACATTTTCTAATTCTTTGACCATCTCACTCTTAATACTGATCGAGTTCTTGGTTGGGGGATCAAGCTGGATCCCATCAAGATACGACTTGAGTGTTCCTGAAGGCAATTGGGAGAGCATCACTCTTCCCATAGATGTATACAGAGCGGGAAGCTTTGTTCCAACAGATAGGCCGATTGTCATAAGGCGGCTAGTTGCAGCACGCGCAACATAGATGACGTCAGGAAAATCTAAAACCGATGCGGATGCAGATTCATGGAGCTCATTGGAGAGAATATTTAAATTCTTCTGAACGGTATCATTAAATGAAAGTGATGAAAGATAAGAAAATCCTAGTTCCAATAATTTTGGTTTAAGAAAGAAACTTCGTTCATCTTGGCCAACATATCCAAGTTCAACAAGAGTGATGAGGCAGCGACGAACAGTAGCCCTGGGTAAATCTGAACTATTAGATAATTCGGTTAAGGTCATTCGGGATGACCCTTCACCAAAAGAACGCAGGACTGATAGGCCTCGGGCCAGTGACTGTACGGACTCCGAACTTTTTCCTGCGGCAACTGTTTGCATGACTGCCTTTCATAAAGAAATTGTTACCCAACCATCATTGACTTTCTTTGCGTTTGAGAGAAGCATCAACCGCGATACGAACAATAGTTCACGTAGCGAACAAGTCAAGGGGCACTATGGATTTCATTCATGACGTTCGAAGCCCTCGAACCCTGTTCGCGAAAGGTGCACTTTCACAACTTCCCGCTGAAGTTGAAGCACTCGGAAAGAAAAGGGTTTTATTAATCAGTGATGAAAATACAAATAAGGTCGCAGGAGATATTAAGAAAACTCTCGGCAAACTAATTGTCGACCATGTTGATCATGTTGTCATGCACGTTCCAGATGATTTTTCTGCCCCTATTTTGAGCAAAGCTCAATCTGAGGGAATTGATTTAGTTGTTGCTGTCGGTGGTGGATCATCCACTGGTCTTGGCAAGATCATTGCGCTAGAAAACCGCGTTGATTTGCTAGCTATTCCGACGACATATGCGGGAAGTGAGATGACTCCTATCTGGGGGCGCACTGCCAATAATGAAAAATTAACTGGCCGCGCGCCACATGTACTTCCTAAAGTAGTTATTTATGATCCCACTCTTACTTATTCACTTCCTATGGGAATTAGCGTGAATAGCGGAATGAACGCAATAGCCCATGCTGTTGAAGCTTTATATTCACCAAAAGTATCTCCCCTAGTGAAGCAAGCTGCTTATGAAGGAATTAAAGTCATGGCGGAGGGACTTAGGGCTCTTGCCAAGAACATTGATAACGAATCAGCACGCGAAAGACTCTTCTACGGAACTTTCTTATGTGGATTTACCTTGGGAAATTCAACGATGGGTATTCATCACAAGATCTGTCACCAACTAGGTGGAATGTTTAATTTACCTCATGCCCCGATGCACTCAGCAGTACTGCCTTATGCAATTGCATATAACGAAGCAGCAGCAAGAGATGTACTAGAACCACTTGCAACGATTTTAAATGCACGCACAGCAAGTCAAGGAATATGGGATCTGTCCAAAGAAATCGGATCTGAAACTTCCCTTGAAAACATAGGTTTCCCCGCCATTGAATCAGAGAAAGTAGCTGATTTGATGGCTTCATATCCATTAGTAAATCCACGTCCCTTCGAACGCGAAGCAGTCGTGAAGTTACTAAAAGCAGCAAATAGCGGGGCTCGTCCAGATGGCGAATCCCGGTAAGTCAACCGCGCAGATGAGGAGAACAAACGCTATGGTTGAAAATCGCCGAAAGGTTCTTGTTGGTGCATTGTGTTCAGCATTAATTCTTTCCCTAACAACGATGGGCCATGCGGCTGCATCATCAGTGAAAACACTAGAAATCGGTTATGTATCCCCACAAACGGGACCACTAGCTGGTTTTGGTGAAGTTGATAAGTATGAAGTTGCTCAAATGACTACTTACTTTAAAGCTCATCCGATTTCAATCGGAGGCGCTCAATACAACGTGAACGTTACCCTTAAAGATGCACCAACTTCTGCAGCAGCTGCTGCAGCAGCTCAAGATCTAATCAATAACAAGAATGTTGATTTAATTTTGGCATCAAGCACACCAGATATCGTTAACCCGGTTGCTGATCAATGTGAGGCTAACGCTGTCCCTTGTATTACAACCGTTGCCCCATGGCAGGCATATTTCCTCGGCCGCCAAAAGAATCCAGCAAAGCCAGTTCCATTTAAGTGGACATATCACTTTTTCTGGGGTCTAGAAGATGTCATTTCAACATATCAAAATATTTGGAGTCAAATTCCAAATAACTCAAAGGCAGGAACAATCTGGCCAAATGATCCAGATGGTCAAGCATGGAGTGGTGATCATGGATTCCCACCTGCACTTGCTGCTTTGAAGTTCACAACAACAAACCCAGGTTTGTATGCAGATGGAAACCAAGACTTCACATCACAGATTTCTGCATTTAAAAAGGCAAAAGATGATGTGCTATTAGGTGTTCCAATTCCTCCAGATTTCACTACTTTCTGGAACCAAGCTGTTCAACAGGGATATCATCCAAAAGTTGCAACAATTGGTAAGGCACTTCTCTTCCCATCATCTGTTGAAGCACTTGGAACTAATGGGCAAAACTTGTCTACTGAAATGTGGTGGGGTCCAACCTTCCCATTCACTAGCAGTTTGACCGGCCAAAGTGCAGCGCAGCTTGTATCTGCATATGAAAGTGCAACAAAGAAGCAGTGGTCACAACCACTTGGTTTCTCACATGCACTCTTTGAAGTAATGGCAGCAGCCTTCAAGGCAGCTGGTACAATTGATAAGACAAAGGTTGCAAAAGCACTTTCGAAGTTGAAGGTCAACACAATTGTTGGATCTCTTGACTGGACAAAGGGACCCGTTCCAAACGTTGCTAAGACACCACTTGCTGGTGCACAGTGGCGCGCAGGAATTAATGGTCACAAGTATGACTTGGTAGTTGTTTCCAACGTGGCAGGCAAGATGATTCCTGTTGCTGGAAAAGCACAAGCTCTTACTTACAAATAAGCAATAGGTAATCCGAGCCAGGCGGCCTAATAAGCCGCCTGGACTCACTAATTTTATTAGTCATCAAGAAAGGTAATTGTGAGCGCGCAGCTTTTAAAAGTATCAGACCTCAACAAAAGGT
>CAIUHY010000101.1 GCA_903899145.1 uncultured Actinomycetes bacterium | reverse complement strand
GGCAGGCACAATGAGGATTTTTCATACTCATATTATAGGCTAGAAGCCATATGTTTATTGCTTTAAAGGCTTATACTATTTAACTACTTAATGTCTGTATCTATAGCGTGGAGGCTGCATGAAAGACGATCCATCCAATACCTGAGAAGGGGCGCAGCCAGAGCAAATTCAAGGCCGAAGTATTTTTATGGTTGAGACCACTGGTGGAAGCGTTACTGTTCAAACCGGATTTTTAGCGGAGGATGGTAAGGTAATTCAGATGCCAGCAATTTTCCCCACGCAAGAATATGCCTTATCTCAGGTAGATGAGTTGCGTAAGATAGTTATCGCTCATTTTACTCAAGCCGCGCAAGTCGGCGCTCAAGTAATTTCACAAATCAACCAAGCAGCCAATTCAGTTCCAGCAACCGATTTGGTAGGCCCAAGCCCAGACGACACCATTCAATAAATTTTGTTTTTATCTAGGCGAGCAACTATGGTTTTCACTTCGTCGCCCTAATGCTGGATGAACCAATTTAAGGTCATGGTGGCAGTAGACTTATTACATTGTTGTACGGCATTGGGAGAGAATGCGCTGGTTGTATGGGTTACTTGTTTGTATCCATTTTGTGGCGCCTTGATTGGACTTATGAGGGCCAACTATCAATAGTCATAAAAACAGGCGAACAATCTTGAGTTTGCAGGATCTAGCTAGCTTCAAAGCCCTAACCAACGGATCGTTGGTCCGTTGGTTAATAGAGATCAACATGGTTACTTCTTACCAAGTACGCTATCTAGGTCAAAAGGCTCCCTAGGTTCCTTGCTCCATCCAAGAGGTCCGCGCATAAATCTCTCAAATTCAGGGTTTGGCTTTGGTTTGAGCGGAAATCTGCTCTTTGGCGTCAGTCCTAGCTCATTCATCAACAAGACTGCTTTTGTAATAGCCTTATCCCGAATATCGACATGATGATTCTTGCCAGTTACGCCATTGTGGTGAATCACTACAAGCCCGTTAGCAGCGATTTCCTTGCAACAGGTGACGAAGGTCTCTAAAACCTCCGCGAGCATTGCTAAAGCGTGTTTATCCTGTTCTGTGCTGCTTCCATAGGCATCCCATAGATACTGAGATGCTTCATCAATAAAAGTATATTTGTCCCATGTTTGAGGGTCCTTAATCCACCGTGCTAGAGGAATTCTTTGTAATACATCTTCTGGGTCTGAATCTTGATTAACTGAAGTTGAGTGTTGTTTGTTTTTCATGGGAATACCCTTGTTTTTGAAAGTTGGTCTCGCGTAAATTTGGCCCTGTGCCTGCTTTGGCTAAAGCGTCAAATGTTTTAGTTTCTAAAGCTGTGGGTGTCGGTGTCTGGTTGCGTCTACCTGCCTGCCCAGCATCAAGAATGGTGACGATGGGATATGCGCCCCTTAGCAGAGCCAATTTAATTAACCCCGCATCATGTAAGCGCTTTAAGCATTTCTGCCTTGATTGCCTTGAAATCCCTGAAAGTACATCAATGTTGCCATCTAACTTAAAGGTATATGAGCTAATGATTCCGACATAAAACCAAAGACATTGGGCAATGACCCCAGTAGCTGCTCCAAGCTGGTTGGCTCTATAACTCCAACAATAAGGTATTGGACCTTTTGTAAATAAATGTAATTTTGTTTGCATATATAGTTTTAAATAAAAGATAAATAGATTGGACGGGTGTTAAGCTAGTTAACAAGAGGGTGTTAACTTGCTAACTCCTCGCGCTGTACGATTTGAAGGATTTGCATCACCTTCTCCCAAAACTCTGATGCGCCATCTTCGAGAAAACGCTGGGGATAGCGCAAGATTGCCGCATCACTTGATAGCGCAAATCCGGATTTGCGC
>CAIUHY010000100.1 GCA_903899145.1 uncultured Actinomycetes bacterium | reverse complement strand
TGCTCCAAAGCGTCGTCGTAAGAAGGCAGCAGCTAAGAAGGCTGCTCCAAAGCGTCGTCGTAAGAAGGCAGCAGCTAAGAAGGCTGCTCCAAAGCGTCGTCGTAAGAAGGCAGCAGCTAAGAAGGCTGCTCCAAAGCGCCGCAAGAAGGCATCTGCGAAGAAGGCTGCTCCAAAGCGCCGTCGTCGTAAGAAGGCAGCAGCGAAGTAAGTTATCCCCATTAAAGGGCCCCGCTGCTGAAAAGTGGCGGGGCTTTTTACTTGCTACTTTTAGTTACAAAGTATGTAAATTTAAATATCTTTTTCGGCAGCAAATTGCTCGCGCATCTTGGCGCTGACTCTTTCAAATATTCTAGCTAAGTCTTCTTGGTCTTTGACCGTCAGGTGATCAACAAAGCGGGCGCGAATACTCTCCACATGATCTGGAGCTGCCTTCACGATTGCCTTCCAGCCCTTCTCGGTCATCACCGCAAAAGAACCTCTCTTATCAATCTTGCAAATTTCTCTGCGAACCCAGCCGGCCTTCTCCATCACTTTCATGCGATGAGAAAGTCTGGACTTAGAGATCATCGAGGACTGCGCTAATTCACTCATGCGAATCTGGCGGCTTGGGGCTTCACTTAAATGCACCAAGATTTCATAGTCCGACATGGATAAATCTTGATGCGATAAGTCACCCTCCATCGCATCCCATAACCGGCGTGATGCAACGATGTATGACCGCCACGCTTTTAGCTCCCGTGGACTTAGCCAGCGGGGCGCTTTTTTCTTGGTCGTCTTGGTGGCCATACTTAAAGCCTAAGCCCATATAGGAATAGTTGAAAGTTGAATTTGTTGCCCTTGCGTTAGGCTTATCTCATATGACAAATAAGACACATAAGAGCGGCATAGACCTCGCCCATGTTCACAGCGCAACTCGGGTCCAAGATGACCTCTATCGCCATGTGAATGGGGCATGGATCCAAAGCGCCACAATCCCAGATGACCGCGCTGCTGACGGCGCCTTCTACACGCTGCGCGACCAGAGCGAAGCGCAGGTTCGCCAGATCATTGAAGACCTCTCCATGGGGCAAGTCGCGCCAGGCAGCAACGAGCAGAAGATTGGCGATCTCTACCGCTGCTTTATGGATGAGGCACGCGCTGAAGAGCTCGGCATCTCCCCTATTGCAGATGACTTGAAGAAAGCAGAATCGATTTCAAGTGCCCAAGAACTTCTCTCCACAATGGGAGAGTTTGAATACCGGGGCAATGGCGGGATGTTCTACACCTACATCAATACCGATGATCATGACTCCGATTCCTACATTGCCTACATCGGTCAATCTGGTTTAAGTCTTCCCGATGAGGCTTACTACCGCGAAGAGGAATATGCATCTATCCGTGAGGCGCTATTAATTCACATAGAAAAAATGTTTGACCTTGCCCACATTGCTGATGGGAAAAACCATGCACGTCGCATCCTTGAATTAGAAACAGAACTCGCAACCCATCACTGGGATCAGGTGCGCGATAGAGACGCCGAGCTGACATATAACAAACTCTCACTGACAGATTTGAAGAAGATCTCATCTGGCTTTGATTGGGATCTATGGATGGGCGCAAGTAAGACCCCTACAAAAATTCTTGAAAACTCAATCGTTCGCCAGCCATCGTTTTTTACTGGCCTTGGCAATATGCTCACAAACTTTGATGCAGATAAGTGGCGCTCATGGCTCACATGGCACACTCTTTCTGGAGCCGCTCCTTACTTGAACTCTGCACTTGTCAATCAAAACTTCTCGTTTTACGGAACAACACTTTCTGGCACCCCCCAGCTTCGCGAGCGGTGGAAGCGCGGTGTTGGTTTAGTTGAAGGAGCGCTGGGCGAGGCAGTTGGTGAGGTCTATGTATCTCGCCATTTCCCACCGGCAGCAAAAGCCCGGATGGTTGATCTAGTAAGTAATTTGATTGAGGCCTACCGCGTTGATATCGCTGCCCTTGATTGGATGAGTGCGGAGACGAAGAAAAAAGCTTTCATCAAGCTGGATAAATTCACTCCTAAAATTGGCTACCCCGATAAATGGCGCGACTACAGCAAACTTGAAATCACCCCCGATGATTTGATTGGTAACCTGGGCAATATTGCGATCTTTAGTCAAGAGTATGAATTTGCAAAGATCGGTTCACCTATCGACCGACTCGAGTGGCATATGACCCCGCAGACCGTGAACGCCTATTACAACCCAGGTATGAATGAGATCGTATTTCCGGCTGCAATCTTGCAACCACCCTTCTTTGATTTAGAGGCAGATGATGCTGCCAACTATGGAGGCATTGGCGCGGTGATCGGCCATGAGATCGGCCACGGCTTTGATGACCAAGGTTCTAAATATGACGGTGATGGAAACCTTGAAAATTGGTGGACAGATAGTGACCGTAATGAATTTGAAGTGCGCACTAAAAAACTTATCGACCAATACGAGCAATTGCACCCATCTGGCGCCCCTGAGGTTCACGTTAACGGGGCTTTAACTATTGGGGAAAACATAGGTGACCTAGGCGGCCTCACAATCGCTTATAAGGCCTATGAGCTCTCTTTAAAGGGTGCTGATGCGCTAGTCATTGATGGACTGAGTGGCTACCAACGTTTGTTTTATGGTTGGGCGCAGGTATGGCGCGGAAAGATGCGCCCGGAAGAAGTACGCCGCCGCGTTGCTACAGATCCGCACTCCCCTGATGAATTTAGATGCAATCAGGTAGTCAAAAACCTTGTGGAGTTCTACGACGCCTTTGACGTGAAAGAGGGCGATGATCTTTATCTGCCAGAATCAGAGCGCGTTCGTATCTGGTAATTATTCAGGGAAGTGGCAAGCAACCTCACTTGCCCCCACCTGAAGGAGTTCAGGGGCAACAATTCTGCACTTATCTTGGGCTTTCCAGCAACGGGTGTTAAAGACACAGCCCGTGGGTGGGTTTGCTGGGCTTGGGAGATCTCCGGTCAACATGATGTGCTCGCGCTTTTTTTCAATCTCTGGATCTGGAATTGGCACAGCAGATAAAAGCGCCTTTGTATAAGGGTGATGAGGACTAGAAAAAAGTGACTGTGTTTTTGCGATCTCCATAATCTTGCCTAAATACATCACGATTACCCTGTCAGAAATATGCTGAACAACTGATAAATCATGAGCGATAAAGAGATAAGACAAACCAAAATCATCTTGGAGGTCATCTAGGAGGTTTACTACCTGGGCTTGAATTGAAACATCTAGAGCAGATACTGGCTCATCGGCAATGATCAATTTAGGCCGAAGGGCAAGCGCTCTGGCAATTCCAATACGTTGGCGCTGACCACCAGAGAACTCATGTGGGAAGCGATTAATATGTTCTGGGTTTAAGCCAACCCTGGCAAGAAGATCTTGCACTGCTATTTTAATTCCGTTTGGCGGGTTTACTTTTTGAATTACAAAAGATGCTGAAATAATGCTTCCCACTGTTTGCCTTGGATTAAGCGAAGCGTAGGGATCCTGAAAAATCATTTGAATCTGCGAGCGAAGTGGCTTCATCTCGTTTTTGGAAATATTGGAAATATCCTGACCTTCGAAAAATATTTTTCCGGCAGTCGGCTCATAAAGTCTAACAATTGTTCGCCCAGCAGTGGTTTTTCCACAACCCGACTCCCCTACTAATCCAACCGTTTCACCAGCATTTACTTCAAAATCAATACCATCGACCGCTTTTACTATGCTTTTATCACGCCCAACAATTCCTCTCGTAGAAATGAAGTGCTTCTTTAAACCTTGGACCTGCAGAATTGGTGTAGTCATTAACGGTCGGCTTTCTGAAATCTATTAATTTCATAAATTTCGGCAGCGCTTAAATGACACCTTGCAAAATGTCCGATGCTCTTCTCGGTTGTTTCAGGTCGTGAAGTTTTACAAAGTCCCTTTGGTACATGTGTCGCAAATTCACATCGTGGTTCAAACGCGCAGCCAGAGGGCAGTTCAATCAGGGATGGGGGTTGTCCTTGAATTGTTTTAAGCCTTTTATCTATCGATTGGTCTACTCTCGGAATCGAACCAAGCAAACCCAAGGTGTATGGGTGGACAGATTTATAGAAAATCTCGTCAACTGTTCCCTGCTCCACCAAACGTCCTGCGTACATAACATTAATTCGGTCAGCAATTGAAGCTACTACACCCAAGTCATGTGTAATGAGAATAATGGCCATATTAAATTCCTTTTGCATTGTTTTTAATAGCGTAAGGATTTGAGATTGAACCGTCACATCAAGTGCAGTAGTTGGTTCATCTGCGATAAGTAGTTTTGGATTATTCACAACCGCCATTGCAATCATTACTCGCTGACGCATCCCTCCAGAAAACTGATGTGGAAAATCGTTGATTCGTTTATGAGAATCTGGAATTCCCACTAGATCAAGCATCTCGGCAGCACGCTTAGCGCCAGTTTTCCTTGAACCTTCGTTATGTAAATGCCATGCCTCTGCAATTTGATTGCCTACTGTGTAATACGGATGTAAGGAAGACATCGGGTCCTGAAAAATCATAGACATAGTCTTACCGCGCATTTTCCGAAGCGTTTCAGAATCAGTATTTATTGCATCAATTGGTCCTGACTCTAAGTTAAATATTGCCGAGCCAGATATTTGAGTCCTTTTTGGATTATGGAGACCCATAATCGCCATATTAGATACCGATTTACCACAACCAGATTCACCAACGATTGCCAAAGTTTCCCCAAGATCCAGAGAGAAAGAAACATCTTCGGTTGCCTGGACCGTTCCATCTTCGGTTGGAAATTCGACAGTCAAATTCTTAACTTCTAGAAATGGTTTCATCCAACACGCACCCTTGGATCTAGATATGCGTATCCAATATCAACAATTAAATTAAAGATAATAATAAACGCACCAGCAACCACAGTAGTACCAACGATCAGTGGCAAGTCATAATCTTGCAAAACCGCTTTAAGTGAAATCTCGCCAAGCCCCGGCAATTGGAAAATTGTTTCGGTAATAATCGCGCCACCAAGCAGGCCACCAAAATCTAATCCTGCATTAGTCAATAACGGGGCAAGCGCCGTACGAAGATTGTGCTTGAATAAAATCCGACGCTCGCTTAGACCCTTTGCGCGAGCTGTTCTAATAAAATCCTCACTTGAAGTTTCTATTACATTTCCTCGAGTTAATCTGGTGTAAATGGCGGAATATGAAAGTGCCAACGCGATCCAAGCAAATATAAAGTTCTTGAAAAAACCTATTGGGTCTGACAATGGCGAAACCCAAATCCCTTGTGAAATTGGGTCAATAGCATGTAAAAAGAAAGCAAGAATATAAACAAGTAGACCAACCACAAATACCGGCAGCGATGATCCAACTAATACAAAGGCAGTTACACCCCGATCAATAAAACTTCCGCGATAGCGTGCTGCAATAACTCCAAGCCCTATTCCACTTGCCATCCAAAGAATGAAAGCGCCGACTGCAAGGCTTAGAGTGAATGGGAAAGCATGTGCGATAGCGGTTGTAACGCACTCATTATTTGGGAAGGAATACCCCAATGATGGCGCGCCACAGGTGAATCGCGCAGCCCCATCGCCGTATGTCCGCCCAGCAAAGATCCCAACAAAAAACCGCCACCATTGTTCATAAAGCGGAACATCCAAACCTAGCCGATGCCTATTTCCAGCAACAGCTATTGGGTTGCAATGAATGCCGCATGATATTCGAGCTGGATCAACTGGAAGAATGCCAAAAATTAGATAAACCACGATTGTTAAAAGAAAGAGTAGCAAAATGGCAGATGCTAATCGCCTAGTCAGGTACTTAACCATGGTTGAACAAATCTACTCTTATCTAGTCATTTGTCATATTAAAAGGGTGACTCCTAAGAGCCACCCTTTTAATAACTAATAGAGAATCAGCTAACGAAATTTAGTCAGCTTATTATTGAATTACGTAGAGTGATGGGAAGAGCAAGCAACCCTGAGGCATCCAAAATGCGGCTCCGCCGACTTTAGAGCCCCAAAAATTTTGCTCCTTTTGGAATACTGGCGCAATAGTCCAATATTGATCCATTACAAATTGGGCAAGAACCTTCCATTCGCCAGCTTGCTTAGTACGGCTGGTCTCACCTTGTGCAGCCGCAACTTGAGCTGCAAATGGCTTATATGTCGGATCATTCCAGTTCAAATTCAAATCAAATCCACCATGTTGCAAGAAGAGGGGTGGAATAACAGTCGAGGCATTTGCCCAGTCTGCAGCCCAACCACCTGATGCTACGTCATCTTCCTTTGTAGCATCTTGCACAGTTGGATAATAAACACCACTTTCGATGAACTTGAATGTCACTTGAATACCAGCGGCGTTAAGCGCGGTCTTAATAAGAGTCGCAGCCTTCTGGTTTGTAGTTGTGTTCGATATATCCCAAACAACACCCTTATTGGCAGTTGTGATTTTCGAATACGTTGCTGGGCACTGAGTCTTAGCTTGTGCCAACAATGTCTTCGCATAACTTGGATTTCCAGTTAATTTGAAGTTCGCATCATGGATGTTTCCGGTAGTTGGTGCGTAGTCTGTTGAAACCAATGGACTAATTGGATTGTCGCCAATGGTTCCGTAGAACTGGGTGCCACCAGCTAATTTAATAAGTGCATCATCGTTGAGCGCAAAGAAGAGCGCCTTACGGGCGGCTAAGCAGTCAAGGTGACCTGCCGAAACATTCAGGGCGTAATACCCTGTATACGGTCCGACAACGTTAATTCCTCTAGAGGCAGTTGCCTTGTTAGCGAAGAATGCAACTTTATTTGCTGGCTGTAAGTTTTGGTCATAGTCAACAGCATTGGTCTGTGAATCCTTCAAGAATATTTGATCTCGAATATCTTCAGAGATTCCAAAACGCATAATAATCTGATCTGGATAAGCAGTTCGGATTGTGTCAGTTGATTGTTGATATTGCGGGTTTCGAACTAATTTGAGTTCGGTGCCAATCTTATAATCAGCCACCTTGTAAGGTCCAAGGGCCCAAGGAGCGCTGTCATACTTTGCGCCATTATCAGCCGACTGCTTAACCGGTGACATTGCTGGGTAAGTTCCAAAGTAGTTGAAGTCACCAACAGCCTTGTTAAGGTGCAGAGTGATTGTCATTCCACTACATGTGACAGCCTTGTCAAAATATTCTTGCCCAGTTTTTTTGTAAGGACCCTGATACATCAGATTACCCTTGGCATCTGATGGAATATTCAAATCTTGCAACAAATAAGAAGGACCATCAGTAATTACATCTGTTGCAAAGACACGAGAGAGTCCGTACTTCTCATCGGCGCATGTGACTACAGAACCATCTTGCCATTTGATTCCGGACTTAAGAGTCCATGACCAAGTCTTGCCACCATCGGTTGCTTTACCGATGTCCGTTGCTAAATCTGGTACTAGGTTAAATCCGGCGTCACCGGTTGTTGGTGTGTAGCTTAAAAGTGAGCGATATACATACGTGTTCATGAAGGCGATGTCTTGGCCCGTGTAGATACGTGCTGGGTCCAAGCGATTTAACTGTTTGGACTGGGTGATGAAATAAAGGGTTCCACCAGTTTTGCTAGCTGCGTCTGCACTTGATGAGATAGCTATTAACCCAGAAGTTGCTAGCGCCATAATTGCTACCGAAGCAACAACTCTCTTTTGACGCGAAAATAAATTTTTAAAGGCCATGATCTTCCTTTCGAAATGGTCAAACTAGTCAGATCATCCTAAAGGGCTATGGGAGCGAAAAGAAGGTCCAAAAGGAGGTGATTTAGCGGTCACTCTTTGAATCCAGGGCATCACGCAAGCCATCGCCGAATAAGTTCAAGGTCAAGACCACGATGATCACCATTCCGGCTGGTATCCCTAAATACGCTGGGTCACGTTGCCAGAAATTAGAGGCATCATTTAAAACCAGACCCCAGGTCGAACCGGGTGCTTGGACGCCAACGCCCAAGAAGGAAAATACTGCCTCCGCTGCAAGATAACCAGGCAATGAAATTGATAAATAAATAATTGCAAGTGGCCAAAGGTTTGGCAAAATTTCTTTAAATATAATTCGTATATTTGAAGCACCCGCAACGCGAGCAGCAAGTATAAATTCTTTTTCACGGATACTTAAAACTTGTGAACGAACTACTCTGAAAAATCCTGGCCAGCTAAACACAACTAAAATTAAAACCATAACTACAATTCGTGCACCATTGTTATGCGCTATGCCCGTTGCTTCTACCCTAAGCGTCAGCGGCACGCTCAATGCAACAAACATAAAAATTGTAGGGAATGCAAGAAGAAAATCACAAATACGACCAATTACATTATCTAAGACCCCACCAATTAACCCAGCTGAAATACCCAAAAAAAGTCCTACGACCACAAAAGATATACTCGTAATAATTGCAACCGAAAATGAAATGCGTGATCCATAAACTAATAATCCAAAAAGATCTCTTCCAACACCTGGCTCCAAACCAAATGGATGCTTCCAGCTCACGCCACCCCAAGGACCTATTGGCATTCCACTTGCACTAAGTGCATTTGGGTAAACATTGGTATTATTCACATGGAAGATCGCAGTGAAAATTGGCGCCCCAAATGCTAAAATCAAAAAGAAGATCGCTATATAGGCAGAAATCATTGAAACTTTATTACGTTTTAGCCTATGCCAAGCAATTTGACGCGGACTGCGCTGCAGAATTGCAAGCCGGCTTACCTCAGCAGTTTGGGTGCTCATAATGGTAGATAATAACCACATGAGCTCGTTTACATTCAAGGTCAACAAAGAACTAGGCGGCTCCCTTGGGCGAAGCGGTGAGATCAGTACCCCACACGGAGTTATCCAAACTCCTGCCTTTATTCCCGTTGGCACAAAAGCAACAGTGAAATCAGTTCTTCCAGAATCTATGAAAGATCTGGGAGCGCAAGCACTCCTTGCAAATGCCTACCACCTCTA
>CAIUHY010000099.1 GCA_903899145.1 uncultured Actinomycetes bacterium | reverse complement strand
TGTAGTTGAAATTATTAAAGAGCGAGATTTTTATCGCCCTGCACACGAATTAATTTATGACGCAATTTTAGATTTATATGGCCGCGGGGATCCTGCCGATCCAGTGACCGTCGTTGCCGAATTAACAAAGCGTGGTGATATTGCGCGTGCAGGTGGCGCGCCATATCTCCACACATTGATTTCATCTGTACCAACAGCGGCTAATGCTGGCTACTACGCACGTATTGTTCGCGATCGTGCGATCCTTCGCCGCTTAGTTGAAGCAGGAACAAAGATTGTTCAATTAGGTTATTCAGAAGAGGGCGATGTTGATGACGCAGTTGATTCTGCCCAAGCAGAGGTTTATCAAGTAACTGAAAGCCGCATGTCTGAGGATTACATTCAACTCAGTGAACTTCTTCCTGCAGCACTTGATGAGATTGAAGCAATTTCATCTGGTGTTACCAAAGAAGGAGTCATGACGGGGTTTAAAGATCTTGATGCTCTGACAAATGGTTTCCATGCAGGGAACATGGTTGTCCTTGCTGCTCGTCCTGGTGTTGGTAAGTCAACACTTGGCTTGGACATTGCGCGTCATGCATCTATTAAAAATGGCGATACATCTGTGATCTTCTCACTTGAAATGAGCCGTTCTGAAATTACAATGCGCATGCTTTCAGCAGAAGCTCGTGTTGGGCTTAATAACATTCGCTCCGGTTCTCTTTCAGATGAAGAGTGGGGTCGGCTTGCAAAACGTATGGGCGAGATTTCAGAAGCACCTTTGTTTATTGATGATTCAGCAAATCTTTCACTCATGGAGATTCGTGCGAAAGCACGTCGTCTCAAGCAGCGCCACAATCTCAAACTCATTGTGATCGACTACCTACAACTCATGACTTCAGGTAAAAAAGTCGAGAATCGCCAACAAGAAGTTTCAGAGTTCTCACGTAATCTGAAGCTACTTGCAAAAGAGCTCAACGTTCCGATCATCGCTATCTCACAGCTTAATCGTTCTCCAGAACAACGCTCAGATAAGAAGCCAATGCTCTCTGACCTTCGTGAATCTGGGTCGATTGAACAAGATGCCGACGTTGTAATTCTTTTACATCGTGATGAAATGTATGACAGCCAAAGTCGTTCAGGTGAAGCAGATCTGATTGTTGCCAAGCACCGTAATGGTCAGACAAGAACAATTACTGTTGCAGCTCAACTTCACTTTGCTCGCTTTACAGATATGGCCCCAGCATTTACCAACACAGCTGAGAGTTTTGTTAAAGATAACTAATTGATCGGTGTCAGCGTTCCACTTTTAACATCATAAATTGCCCCCATTACCTTTACTTCATGGGCAAGTAGCGGGTAGCTTTCTATCTTCGTAATATCTTTTATTAATGCACCACGTTGGTCAGATGTAGTTTGAAAATCTAAACTGCGTGTGTCAACACCGGACTTCTTTTCGATAGCTGCGTGAATTCCTGCCTCATCCGTGCTTGCCATACGACAATCTGTATGTGGCATAACAAGAACGCGATTAACGCCAAGTAAATGTGTTGCAAGAACAAGCGTGCGCAGTACATCTTCGGTCACTCTTGCTCCAGCGTTACGAAGGATCTTTGCATCTCCTGCGCTCATTCCCACAATACTTAGAGGATCAATCCGCGAGTCCATACATGTAACAATTGCTAAACCTTTAACAGCTGTGCCAGTGAGATTTTCAGAGGTAAACGTTCCAACAAACTCTTTATTGGCTGCTAGTAGATCATCAAATTTATCCATTACTGTCCCCTTCAGGAATCCGCTCATTGGCGATATAAATACCCACCAAGACGATAGCTGCGCCTATAAGTTGAATAGTAGTAAATGTTTCACGCAGAAGTATCCAACCAAATATACCGGCGAGTACTGGCTCTAACATGCCGACCACACTTGCGGTAGTTGCAGACAAGCGAGTGATTCCAATTATTACCGATAGGTAAGGGACAAGCGTTCCCATAATGCATACCCAAAGAATCAAAACCCATCCAGGCAGATGATGACCGGAGAAGTGTCCGTTGAGATTCATACTTTGGGTAAAAATATGCCAAGGAAAATTCCAGATTGGTTGAATAATTAAATAGAGAAGCGTTGTCACAGCAAAACCCCATGTAGTTAACGTTTCACCATTTCTGTTATAGCCGAGCGCTCTTGCTAATAAAAAGTAAATAGCGAGGGAGAAGGCATCAACAAAAGCGGCGATAACACCAACACCATTAAGCGTTAGGCCTTGCCAGACTTGGGCGACAAGGATTAAACCTACAAATGCGAAGGCGAGTCCTATCCAGACTGTATTAGAGACTTTCTCCTTGCGAATAAAACGTAAATAAAGGGCTATCCAAAATGGCGCAGTAAATTCGATGATGAGCGCGATTGAGACATGAAGTTTGAGAATAGAGAGAAAATAGAATGTTTGGACTGAAGCAATTCCAAAAAGCCCAAAAGGAATAAGCATTTTAATTTCGCGGGCATTTGTTTTTAGTTCAGAAATTCGGCCACGGGCAAGTAACCAACAGAGCATTGCGATAAAGCCACCTGTTGAGCGAACTTGGGTTAACCTCCAAGGAGTAAGTCCTGCCTCCATAACCCACTTGCTGACAATCCCGTTGAATGAAAAGCAGAGGGCTCCAAGAATGAGGAGTAGATAAGCACCACGACGGTTCACGACATGAAACCTACCCTGAGGTTGGACTGATAGGGTTTTGACCGTGCTACTAAGTGACCGCGATATTGCCCTTGAAGTTAAAGCAGGCCGAGTAAAGGTCGAACCATTTACCGATGCGATGATCCAACCTTCCAGTGTAGATGTTCGCCTAGATAGATTCTTTCGTGTATTTGAAAACCATAAATACTCTGTGATTGATCCATCTATTGAACAAGCAGATCTCACTCGTGAGGTTGCAGTAAATGATGATGAATTTTTTATTCTCCACCCAGGTGAGTTTGTACTTGCAAGCACTTTTGAAATAATCACATTGCCAGATGACATCGCTGGTCGTCTTGAAGGTAAGTCATCCCTAGGACGTCTCGGCCTTTTAACTCACTCAACTGCTGGTTTTATTGACCCAGGCTTTTCTGGCCACATCACACTTGAACTTTCTAACGTTGCCAACCTGCCGGTTAAATTATTTCCAGGGATGAAGATTGGACAGCTTTGTCTCATCAAACTCTCATCTCCTGCTGAGCATCCTTACGGCTCAGCGCTCTATGGTTCTAGGTATCAAGGCCAACGGGGCCCAACACCAAGTAAATCTTGGCTCAATTTCCATAAATCAAAAACGCAATAGAATTACATATAGTGACTTTGCACTACTAAGCAATGGAGTAAGCAAAAATGAACACAATTCTTATAGTCGCCCTCGCGGCAGTTCTCGTTCTTGTATTCGTTGTGGTCGTTCCAAGGAACAGACTCGTCCGTTTAAATGTGTCGGTAGATGAAGCATGGGCTCAGATTGAAGTTCAGCTTAAGCGCCGCTCAGATTTAATTCCTAATTTGGTAGAAACCGTTAAGGGCTATGCAGCTCACGAGAGCAACACATTTCAAGCGATAGTTGATGCAAGAGCAAAGTCAACAAGTGCAAATACTGTTGCAGATGTTGCAGCAGCAGATGGTCAGATGAGCAAGGCGCTACGAGGCCTGCTCGCTGTTACAGAAAACTATCCAGACTTAAAAGCATCTTCTAACTTTTTAGCTCTTCAAGAAGAACTTTCATCAACTGAGAATAAAGTTTCCTTTGCGCGCCAGTTCTATAACGACAATGTGCGTGGGCTAAATACTGCTATCAAAACATTTCCAACGAACATGTTTGTTAACGCAGCAAAAGTGAAAGAGCGTCCTTTCTACGAAATTGATGATCCTCAAGATCGTAAGGCGCCACAGGTAAAGTTCTAAATATGGATTTCAGGCAGATCCAGAGCGCTAACAAACGCAAGAGCAGCGAACTGCTCTTTGGTATGGGGCTTTTAGTTGGTCTTGTGGCATGGGCGCTACTTACTTATTTTGGAAAGACTGGAATTGGTGTCGTGCCATTTGCTGTGGGTATCGCTTTAATTTCTGTATGGGGATCATATTGGGCATCAGACAAGATTGTTATGACAATGACTGGTGCAAAAATTATCCAAGAGTCTGATAATAAACAGCTTTATGGGCTCGTATCTGAAATATGTATTGCAAGCGGATTACCTATGCCAAAGATTGCAATCGTTGAAGATCGTGCACCTAATGCATTTGCGACCGGACGAAACCCAGAGCACTCAGTAATTGCTTTTACCACCGGAATATTAAGTGCCATGGATCGAGAGGAATTGCAGGGTGTAACTGCTCATGAGCTTGCCCATGTTGCCAATCGCGACACATTAGTTTCGGCAGTTGCTGCAACAACAGCTGGAGCGATTGCAATTCTGAGCGATTTCATTATACGAATGATGATTTTTGGTGGTGGAGATCGCAGAAATAGTAATGAAAATAATCAAAACCCTGTTGCACTCATTGCATCCATTCTTGTCTTAATTCTTGCGCCAATTGCAGCACTACTACTCCGCCTTGCAATTTCTAGAAAACGTGAAGCACTTGCCGATGTCACCGCTGTTGAATTTACGCGTAATCCCGCAGGTCTCAGACGTGCTCTTGAAGTGCTACAAAAAGACAGCACTGTTGTTCATCAGCGCTCTACCGCAGTTGCACATATCTGGATCGAGTCACCTTTGGACTCGAGTAGAACATCTAAACTATTTTCAACACACCCACCATTAGAAGAACGCATCGCAACACTTCGAGCAATGGAGTCTGCCTCATGAAAAAACTTTTTATTGCACTTACTTTTTCTATCAGCCTTACACTCAGTCCTACATTTGCTTCTGCAGCTTCAACACCTCCTCTTACAGGTCACGCGGCTAAAGCAGGAGGCACTGTCTTAGATGCGCCGATTCCAATAAGTGTTTTGAATATTCCACTTCAAGATGCGTCAGGCAAAACTTTTACACTAGGAAGCCTTAAAGGGAAAACAGTTGTGTTTACTGATTTCTTAACAAGCTGTCCAGATATTTGCCCTATGACCTCTGTTAATATGCGCCAAATTGGTGATGCGATTGCTGCCGCAAAACTTTCTAGCACATTTATATCACTCGAAATTTCTGTTGATCCAAAGCGTGATTCTGTTTCTAGAATTAACGCTTATCAAAAGATGTTTAGTGATAACAGCTGGACAGTCGCTACAAGTTCAGCAAGCAATCTTTCAGAGCTTTGGAAATTCTTTGGTGTTTATACATCCATTGGTAGCGCAGCAAAAGGTCTTATAGATTGGCAAACAGGTAAGCAAAGTGCTTACGATGTTCAACATGCTGACGTTGTTGGCATTATCGGTCCGGATTCACACTGGCGTTGGTTGGACTTAGGGAATCCCGAAGTTAAAAATCCAATGAGCAGTAATCTGCTTCCATCAAAACTTATGACTTATTTGTCGCCAGATGGAAAGGTAAATTTGCTGAAACCTCAACAGCCAACTTGGACAACAGGGGCGGTCTATAGCGCTGTAAATGAAATCTTTGGTAAAAAACTTGGGGCGTAAAACACAAGTAACCTCCGCGGTTACTGGGGTAATTTTCTTAACAATCGGAATCCCGGTTGCTTTTGCACATACGACTTTGATTGCGTCAAATCCTGCTCGCAACGCTGTACTTTCAAAGTTGCCTTCAAAGATCACGCTAACTTTTGAGGACCCCCTACTTACTTTAGGGAAAACGGCAATTAATCATCTTGTTGTTACAGATCCGATGGGGATGGTTATTACTTCTGGAATTGATGTTGTGAAGGGAGCTGCTATAACTGATGTATTTAAATCTGGGCAAGCTACCAGGGGAAAATACAACGTCAGTTATCGAGTCTCAGCGCAAGACGGCCATATAGTCAGCGGAAAATTTACTTTTTCTATTAAGTAGTTTTAAGCCTTAATCGGAAATGTGATTGTGAAGGTCGCTCCGTGGCCTAGTTCAGATTCCACCGAAACTGAGCCCCCATGTAATTTCATGATGGCATCAATGATAGAAAGTCCAAGCCCACTTCCTTCACCAGAACTTCTTTGACGTGATGTGTCTGCTCTAAAGAAGCGTTCAAATATTTTCTCTTGATCGGCAGGTGACAATCCTGGGCCTTCATCGCTGACAGAAACGCGAGTGTCATCTTTTCCACTCTTTGCTCTTACTGTGATTTTGGTTCCTTGTGGTGTGTGGGTCCTAGCGTTTGCTAATAAATTAGCAATTGCCTGATGAATTCGCTTGTTATCACCTAGGACAAAAATATCTGGTTCGATCTCTGATGTAATGGGATGATCTGGTCCAGCAGCTCGGGCAGAAGCAATGCATTCTTCAAGAACATGCGTGAGATCCACTGGCTCCATAGAGACAGGCCGTGTTTCATCCATACGTGCAAGAAGAAGAAGGTCTTCCACAAGTGAACCCATGCGGATTGATTCTTTTTCAATACGTCCAATAAGTTCTTTTGTCTTCTCGGCACCTTCAACTGCTCCTTGGCGATGGAGCTCAGCAAAACCGCGAATAGCGGTGAGAGGTGTACGAAGTTCATGACTTGCATCAGCAACAAACTGGCGTAACTTTGATTCAGATGCAATCCGGACAGCAAATGATTCTTCAATTCGGGCTAACATCGTGTTGAGAGAGCGAGTAAGTTTTCCAACTTCAGTCTTAGGGTTGTTATCTGGCAGGCGAGCAGAGAGATCACCGGCTGCGATTGCAGCAGCAGTCACTTCTACTTCACTCAGGGGCCTTAAACTTAACCGAATAATAAATCTGGATAAGAATCCAACGAGTAAAAGAACAATTAAACTAATAAGAAGAAATAACAAGGTCATCTCGTGCAGAGTTCTATCGACGCCCGCAAGTGAAACAGCAACGACAATAGAACCTAGACCTGATGGCAGTACTTGGGCAATCGCCCTTGTGTCCGCGCCATCTTTATTACCTTTCACAGTAAAAGGTAATCCTTTTGTTGCGACTACTTTTGCAATCGTATAACCATCAAAACGCATCGTTTGTGTGGCACTTGTTATCTCTCCGCCTAAGCGGCCTAATACGTTTCCATTCACATCAAGAAGAGCGATAGAGGTTTCAGTGGGAACTCCGCGCAGTGGTCGCACGATGCGAAAAGGTGAGCTACTGTCATTCTCTTCATTTGCATTCGGATCTATTCCAGCACGATTTAATCTAACTATTGACCCACTGGTGACCCCTATTAATTGAGTATCTACTTGTTTAATTAAGTAACTCTTTAATGAGGAGTGGGCAACAAAATCTGATGTCCCGATACCAGTAGCCACAACAACCAAAGTTGCAAGCAAGAGTCTTGAGCGCAGACTCCACCAAGAGACTTTAGTTACCTTAGGCATAAGGGGGGTACTCGGATTTACTTAACCGCAGGAATTCGCATTCGATATCCAACACCGCGAACCGTGTGAATAAGTTCTGGCTTGTAAATATCAATCTTTTTACGAAGATATGAAACATATGTCTCAACAATTCCAGCGTCTCCACGGAAGTCATATTGCCATACGTGGTCTAAGATTTGTGACTTACTTACAACACGGTCAGCATTAATCATAAGATAGCGAAGCAAGAGAAACTCAGTAGGGGAAAGATCAATGAGGTTTCCAGCTCTGCGAACTTCATGAGTTGCCTCATCTAATTCAAGATCAGCAAAACGGACTTTCTCATCATCAAGTGCAGTTTCAATAACGCCAATCCGGCGAAGTAGAGCGCGTAGACGAGCAACGAGTTCTTCAAGTGAGAATGGCTTTGTCATGTAGTCATCGCCACCGATTGTTAAACCAGCAATCTTGTCTTCAACGGTATCTTTTGCGGTAAGGAAAAGAACTCCAACGCTATGGCCGTCTTGGCGCAGTTGACGACAGACGTCAAAACCATCTTGGTCTGGAAGCATGACATCTAAAATTAAAGCGTGAGGTTTAAATTCCTCAGCGACAGCAAGTGCTTGTGAACCGGTAGCAGCTGTGCGAACATCAAAGCCAACAAAACGAAGACTGGTTGCAATGAGTTCACTAATAGAGTTTTCATCATCAACGACAAGAATGCGCTGAGTCTGCGATTCACTTTTATTCTGATTGACCACGGCAGGAACTCTTTCTTTAAGAGCGGAAGTACTATTCATATTTATCACCTCGTGTCAGAGCATCCACCTGCTGACTGGGAATCACCTGAGAATACCCCGAACTTCTCCACAGGGTTTATCCACGGTGTGGAGAATTACAAGAGTGTAATTAGGCGTAAGTGAGTTTTAACGCCACTTGGTGGCAAGGGTAAAACCTGCGGCAATAAAGCCAAAGCCAATAACCATGTTCCAAGCCCCGATATGAGGGACCGGGTAGAGGGTGCCGCTGACGTAGAAGATAACGATCCAGACCAGACCTGCAAGGAATGCTCCCACCATAAGGGGGGCAAGCCAGCGTGGGCTTTCATTGGGTACTGGCGCAAGATGGGCAAGCTCATCTGGGATGTAAACAGGGGCTTTCTTGCGGCTACGTGATTTAGGCATGAGCGAAGGTTACTACATACCTAATAGCCTTTGACCATGCCCGCGAAGATTCTTGTTGTCGATAACTATGACTCCTTTGTCTATAACTTGGTGCAATACCTCGGCCAGCTTGGCGCAGAGGTGAGCGTTAAGCGCAATGACGAAGTTGAGCTTTCAGAGGCGCAGAATTTTGACGGAGTTTTAATCTCACCTGGCCCTGGAACACCAGAAGAAGCAGGAATCAGTGTTGAACTTGTTCGCTACTGTGCGGAGAAAAAGATTCCACTCTTTGGTGTCTGCTTAGGCCATCAAGCAATTGGTGTTGCATTTGGGGCAACTGTCAGCAGGGCCCCTGAATTACTTCATGGAAAGACTTCTTTAGTTCACCACACATCACGTGGTGTTCTAGAAAACTTACCAACGCCGTTTACGGCGACGCGCTATCACTCACTTGCAATTGAGGCAGATACTTTGCCGGAAGAAGTTGAAATTATTGGCAATACAGAGTCAGGCGTTGTAATGGCAATCAAACATAAATCATTACCAATTTCTGGTGTGCAGTTTCACCCTGAATCAGTACTTACAGAATATGGACATCAGATGTTAGGTAACTGGCTTGAGGAGTGCGGGGATAAAGGCGCTCGCTCCGAAGGATTGACTGCTGTAGTTAACCGTTAGGTTCTGTATTTACCGTAATGGTGACGGATGAACCAATATTTTGAGCTGTTCCAGCAGCAGGTGCTTGTGCTAAAACATTTCCAACAGGTTGCGTGCTGTCATATGCATTAACTGTTTTCACTAAGAATCCTGCTTCGGTAAGTGTTGCAAGTGCTTGAGTGTCAGTTAGCCCAACAAGAGAAGGAACCTGCAAGCTTCCACTTGAAATTTGTAGCTGGATAGGACTCCCTGCAGGTAAAACACTTCCAGGTGTGGGGGTCACTGCAAGAACAGTTCCAGGCGGCTGACTTGAATTAACCGGGGTTGTTTGTGAAACAAAGAGCCCCGCCGCGCTGATAATTGCTTGGGCATCGATAAGTGACTGGCCAATAATTGATGCGGGAACAGTTGTGTTACCGGGCCCCTGTGAAAGAGTTAACGTCACACTGCTTCCATGGAGAACACGAGTTGCGGCAAGTGGTAATTGGCTCGCAATTCTTCCTTGTGGAATTCTTGAATCAGGTGCCTGCTGTAAATTAATTGTGTAGTTGGGTAGAAGTGCCTTTGCTTGATCAACGGTAAGGCCTACAACGTTAGGTAGTTCAAATGTTGTGCTTTTCTTACCCGTGGATGAGATACCTACAGCAACTAATACAAAAACAACAAGGAAAGAAATTCCAGCAACTAGGTAGTTTCTTTTAGGTCTAATCCTTCGTATTTTTGTCGTTACCTGTTCACCGCGAATTGCCCTGCGCACGTCATCAAGCATTACTCCAGCATCTTGATAGCGGTGCGCAGGATCTTTTGAAAGGGCAACTTTAAGGACCGTCTCTAAGCTCTCATCTATATTTGGATTCACTTCAGATGGCGCAGTAAGCAGTGCTGAAACATGCTGGAAAGCAATAGACACTGGAGTATCACCTGAAAACGGAGGTCGCCCCGTCAGTAATTCATAGAGCAGGCAACCCACTGAATAGATATCGCTACGGCGATCTGCCGGTTCACCAGTTGCTTGCTCGGGTGAGAGGTATTGCGCGGTGCCAACAACGTTAAATGTATTGGTCATAGTTGCACCGTAATCATCCATGGCACGTGCAATTCCAAAGTCCATGACTTTTACTTGGCCAGAACCCGTGATCATAATATTTCCTGGCTTTATATCGCGATGAACAATTCCTTTCGAGTGGGAGTAATCAAGTGCCTCAAGTATTTGGCAGGCAATATCTAGCGCCTTTGATTCTGGCATCAATGCATTTGATTGCAGCATCTCTCGCAGTGTGTGGCCGGTTACTAACTCCATGACAATGTAAGAATCTTCACCATCAACACCAGAGTCATAAACAGCAACAATCCCAGGGTGGCTAAGCCCACCCGCTGCCAGCGCTTCTTTTTTGAAACGAGAAACGAATGCTGGATCTCTTGCTAAGTCACTTCGCAATATCTTTACAGCAACTTTTCTATTAAGCCGCGTGTCCTCTGCTACATAAACATCGGCCATTCCACCGGTACCGATCATTTCACCAATTTGGTAGCGGCTATTAAATAATCTACTCACAGCGCAGCACCTAAAAGTTTGGTTTCGTTCTTACCTGTTTCAGCCACAACTTCACTCCATAAAATCGTGACGTTATCGGGGGCGCCTTTTTTAAGAACGTTTTCAATCAAATTATCAACAACTTTTTCATCGTCAGCACTTTTAATAATTGATGCGATCTCATAATCTGAAAGCACAGAGCTAAGGCCATCGCTACAGAGGAGGAACCTATCTCCATCTTTTATATCATGAACACTCAGTATTGGATCAATTCCGCTATCACCCATTAAAACTTGGGTAAGTAGGGATCTTTGAGGATGATCAAATACTTCTTCAGGTGTGAGCCTGCCTTGATCTAGCAGTTCTTGCATAACAGTGTGGTCATGGCTGAGTTGGGTAAGTTTCTTATCACGCCATCTGTAACATCTTGAGTCACCAATATGAAGTAGCTCAATTACTTCACCATTTATATGAATAGCTGTGAGGGTAGTTCCCATTCCATGTAGTTCATGATTGGCTTTAGATTCCTCAGATAATTCATGATCGATCGAAAAGGAGATATTAAGTAGTAAATCTTCACGAGATTCGCTATCAATAGCTGCGTCGTCTAACACCGCGCTAAGTCCCTTAAGTGTGTTAATCGCAATTCGTGAAGCTACTTCACCTCCTGCATGCCCTCCCATCCCATCTGCCACAGCAAGTAAAACGGGGGAGATCAAAGCAGCGTCTTCATTTCCATCGCGCACTAAACCAACTTCACTTCGTGCGATTGTTTTAAATCGCCCTTTCGCGCTAGTCGGTGATGGAGTGCTCATAGAAATAGCCTAATGGGGGCAATGCTGCGTGAGATACCCTTACGCAGTGACTCATTATGCATACCTAGGGCCTTCGGGAACTTTCACAGAAAGTGCCCTTCGAGGTATCGCAAAAAGCGATGATGAGCTGACCCCTTATGCAAACGTCACTGCAGCACTTGATGCAGTTCGAAAAGGACTTGCCGAGCGAGCTCTGGTACCCATTGAAAATTCAGTAGAAGGCGTTGTTGCTAGAACGCTAGATGAGTTAGCCACGGGTGAACCACTTGTGATCGTTGCTGAAACAACACTTCCAGTAACTTTTTCACTCATGGTGTTACCAGAAAATGTTGATAAGAAAATCACTCGCATTGCAACTCATCCACACGCAGAATCACAATGTCGTGCCTATATTGCTCGGGAGTTGCCCGATGCTGAAGTTATTACTACTCCATCAACTGCTGCTGCCGCAGAAGGGTTAAAAGATGGAAACTGGGATGCAGCAATCGCCGCAGAAATTGCTGCAGAAAAATATGGGCTAAAGGTAATTGCTGAAAATATTGGTGACAATGAAGTAGCAGTGACACGCTTTGTTGTTGTTGAGCGTGAAGGAAAACTTCCTCCCCCAACTGGCGCAGACCGCACATCACTTGTTGCCTATATCGATATTGACCATGCAGGAGCGTTGCTTGAGATTCTCACGGAGTTTGCAAAAAATAATGTTAACCTCACATTCATCCAGAGCCGTCCAACAGGGCGAGAACTCGGTCACTATCACTTCATTATTGACGTTGAAGGTCACCTAACGGATGTGCCTGTTGCCCAATCAATCGAGGGCTTACGTAAGATTTGTGACGATATCCGTGTGTTGGGTTCATACCCTCGCACGCATACTGGAAAATCCAATCGGTAGGCTTATCCTGTGATTGATCTTAAGATTCTCCGCGATGATCCCGAGAGAGTTCGCAATTCACAAAAAGTGCGTGGTGAAAACCCCGCTGTTGTTGATCAACTTTTAGTTGCTGATGAAGCTCGCAGAGCTGCAATCAGCGCATTTGAAACATTGCGCGCAGAGCAAAATGTTCTCTCTAAATCTGTTGGCGCAGCAAAAGGTGATGAGAAAGCCGCCCTTTTAGAGAAAGCTAAAGATTTATCAGCCAGAGTAAGGACAGCAGAGGCTGCTCGTGGTGAAGCTGAATCAACAGCCGATGCGCTGTTACTCCAAATCCATAATCTCATTGATCCTGCTGCTCCTATTGGTGGAGAAGAAGATTTTGTAGTTCTAGAGCACGTTGGTTCTCCACGTGATTTTGCGAAAGAAGGATTTGAGGCAAAAGACCATGTTGAACTCGGCAAGATCCTTAAAGCAATCGATACAGAACGTGGCGCAAAAGTTTCTGGTTCTAGGTTTTATTACCTCACCGGTGTTGGAGCTTTACTTGAATTCGCCCTTGTTAATTACGCAATTTCCTCAGCCACAAAATCTGGTTTCACCCCTGTCATTCCACCGGTCCTAGTGAAGCCTGCAGCGATGGAGGGCACTGGATTTCTTGGCCAAGCCGCAGAGAATGTTTTTCACTTAGAAGAAGATGATTTTTATCTTGTCGGCACAAGTGAAGTTCCACTTGCTGCCTATCACATGGATGAAATCGTTGACCAGTTGCCATTGCGTTACGCAGGCTATTCATCATGTTTCCGCCGAGAAGCTGGAACATATGGAAAAGATACCCGCGGCATTATTCGTGTCCACCAGTTCGATAAAGTTGAAATGTTTACTTTTTGTAAACAAGAAGATGCACTTGAAGAACATAAGCGTCTATTGCAATGGGAAAAAGATTTCATGAATGCCATGGAGATTCCTTACCGCGTGATTGATGTGGCGTCAGGTGACTTAGGCGCAAGTGCCATACGTAAATTTGATATTGAGGCATGGATTCCAACACAAAATGCTTACCGAGAAGTGACAAGTACTTCTAACTGCACAGAATTCCAAGCTCGCCGCTTAAATATTCGCTACCGTGATGGAGAGGCAACAAAGCCTGTTGCCACACTTAATGGAACACTTGTTGCAATTCCACGCATGATTGTCGCCATTCTTGAAAATCATCAACAAATGGATGGCTCAGTCAAAGTGCCTGCTGCTCTTCAGCCATTCTTAGGAGTCGACAGATTACTTCCGGCATAACTGGGAAAAGACCAAAACTTATTGGCACCGACCTTGACGGGACAATTGTCACCGAGCAAGGTATTTCAAAACGCACCATCGAAGCATTTACCGCAGCTAAAGACCTCGGTGTTGAAATCTTCTTTGTCACGGGAAGGCCACCTCGATGGATGCGTGAGATTAGTGATGCATTTGGGTTCGGTCAGGCAATTTGTGCAAATGGTGCACTTCATTATGACTTGATCAATGAGAAGATTATCGAGCAGTGGCTCATCCCTCTTGAAATACAGTTTGAATTTATTAGCAGAATGCGCGAAGCATTACCTACTGTTTCTTTTGCTGTTGAGTATGACGAGAAATTCTATAGAGAAAAAATTTATGTTCCTCGTTGGGATATAGGAGCAGATAATGTGGGTGTCCAAAAGATTGAAGAGAAGCTAACCCAACCCGCATTTAAAATAATGGCGAGGTGTTCGGATTACGATCACACATCAGATGAAATGCTCGCAATTGCTGGGCCACTTACCTCAGATATTGTGACAGTTACTCACTCCAACGCTGATGAGTCTCTCTTAGAAATTTCGGCATTAGGTGTCAGTAAAGGTGAAACTCTAGAAAAACTTGCTGCTCGTAAAGGAATTGGGGCTAAAGATTCTGTCACATTTGGTGATAACCCAAATGATTTCTCAATGCTTAGGTGGGCAGAAAGGTCATGGGCAATGTCTAATGGCCACCACGACGGAGTAAAGAATGCAAAGTTTGTTGCCCAAGCCGATCATTTAGATGGTGTTGCAATAGTTATTGAGCAGTTGCTGGAGCTTTCTGCCTAATAGGCACTCTGTTTTGCCGAAGTAACATCACAACAGGTAAGTTTGCCCACGGAGGGCTCGCATAGTGGCCGAGTGCACCGGTCTTGAAAACCGGCAAGGGAAACCTTCGTGGGTTCAAATCCCACGCCCTCCGCCAGATTTACTCACTTATGGGTGATTTGTGTTTGAACTCATAACACTGTTGTGGAATCTCGCCTAGTAATAATGCTGTTGAACTAGGAAACTATTCCCATGGCAATAACCACCCCTGGCACCGGAGTATTTTCTGAGGGCCGAGCAAAACTTTCTGCCAAAACCTTTCGTACAGATAAGTGGTGGATACAACCCTTCATCACGGTTGTCGTACTTTTCTCCTTTATTGTCTATGCAACATTTCGTGCTTTTGAAAATGGAAAGTATTTTGCTGCGCCACTCATCTCACCCTTTTATTCACCATGTTTATCTAAGGCATGCGCTAATGGAGCTGTCTCTTTCGTCGGGACACCTTTTGGTATTTATCACGTATTAGGAATGACGGTTTCACCGTCACTCTTTATTTTAATTTTTCCACTCGCTTTTCGTATGACTTGTTATTACTACCGTAAGGCTTACTATCGTTCATTCTGGATGTCACCACCAGCATGTGCAGTTGCTGAACCTCACGCAAAATACACAGGTGAAACACGAGCGCCACTTATTCTGCAAAACGGTCATCGCTACGCGTTTTATGCAGGTCTTGTCTTCAATGTTTTTCTTACGATCGATGCAATTGATGCTTTCAAGAATGAGAAGGGTCAATGGGGGCACATGTCTGTGGGCACCCTAGTGCTTCTCGCAAATGCAACATTCCTCTGGCTTTATTCAGCCTCATGTCATACATGTCGTCACACAGTAGGTGGGCGTCTTCGGAACTTCTCTCAACACCCCATCCGCTACAAGATTTGGACATGGGTTTCAATCCTTAACCACAAGCATCAGAACTTTGCATGGATATCCCTCTTCGGTGTTGCTCTTTGTGATCTCTATGTTCGACAAGTTTCTGGCCACTCTATCCGCAACCTCTACTTCTTCTAAGCGAGATAAATAATATGAGTAGATCCCTAGGACGTTATGCATATGACGTTGTTGTAATTGGCGCAGGTGGAGCAGGGCTGCGTGCTGCAGTAGAAGCACGAGAAGCTGGTTTATCTGTTGCAATTATTTGTAAATCACTCTTTGGTAAGGCGCACACAGTTATGGCTGAAGGTGGCGTATCTGCCTCTATGGGAAACGTAAATTCAGATGACAACTGGATGGTGCACTTTAGAGACACTATGCGTGGGGGCAAGTTCCTTAATCATTACCGGATGGCGGAACTTCACGCTAAAGAAGCGCCAGATCGCGTGTGGGAACTTGAAATGTGGGGCGCACTCTTTGACCGCACCAAAGAAGGAAAAATTTCACAACGTAACTTTGGTGGACACGAGTATCCGCGCCTTGCTCACGTGGGTGATCGCACTGGACTTGAACTTATTCGTACGATGCAACAACGTATTGTTGCTTTGCAACAAAATGATGAGAAAGAAACAGGAGATCCAGAAAAATTCATTAAAGTATTTGCTGAATTAACTATTACTGAAATTTTGAAAGATAACGGCAAAGTTTCTGGAGTTTATGGCTACTGGCGCGAGAGTGGAGATGAAGTTTTCTTTGACTCACCTGCAGTCATCCTTGCGACAGGTGGCATCGGTAAGACTTTTAAAATTACCTCTAATTCATGGGAGGGCACCGGCGACGGTCACGCTCTTGCATTGAAAGCAGGAGGCCGTCTTAAAGATATGGAATTCATTCAGTTCCATCCAACAGGAATGGTCTGGCCACCATCTGTGCGCGGACTGCTTGTTACTGAATCGGTACGTGGCGATGGTGGTGTTCTTACTAATTCAAATGGTGAGCGCTTTATGTTTAATTACATCCCAGATGTTTTCAAAGATAAATATGCAGATAATGAAGCAGAAGCAGATCGTTGGTATACAGATCAGACCAACAATCGCCGCCCACCAGAACTCTTACCACGCGATGAGGTTGCTCGCGCAATCAATACCGAAGTAAAAGCTGGACGTGGCAGTGAACACGGGGGCGTTTATCTAGATGTTTCAAAGCGTCTTCCTGCAGAGGTTATTAAGAAGAAGCTTCCTTCCATGTGGCACCAGTTCTATGAACTTGCCGGCGTTGACATTACAAAAGAGGCAATGGAAGTTGGCCCAACATGTCATTACGTCATGGGTGGAGTGGATGTTGACCCTGATAGCACAGCAGCTGTTGGCGTTCCAGGACTCTTTGCTGCTGGTGAAGTAGCTGGTGGAATGCACGGTTCAAATCGCCTTGGTGGTAATTCACTTTCAGATCTATTGGTCTTTGGCCGCCGCGCAGGAATAGGTGCTGCCAATTATGTAAAGAGCGCAGGTGCGAACCCTGTGAGCGATACATCGCTCAAGGCCGCACAAGAAAAGATCGAAAAACCATTCACGCAAACTGGTGGAGAAAACCCATATGCGCTTCATCACGAGCTTCAAGAGCTCACCCAGTCACTTGTTGGAATTATTAGAACAAAGAAAGAATTAGAAGAAGCGCTGATAAAGATCGCTGAACTTCGTGTGAGAATCGGAAAAGTATCTGTCTCTGGGGGCCGCGAATTTAACCCGGGATTCCATCTTTCTTTTGATTTAGATAACATGCTTCTTGTCGCTGAATCAACTGCGCTTGCAGGTCTTACCCGTGAGGAGTCACGTGGCGGCCACACACGCGATGACTTCCCGGTCATGTCTTCTCAATGGCGCCAAGTAAATTTAATCTGCACATTTGATGGGAAGAAGGTTTCAGTTGAAAAAACCCCGCTGCCATCAATGCCAAAAGAATTATTTGAACTTTTTGATCCACATGAACTAGAGAAATATATGACAGCAGCAGAAATGTCGAAAGGTGGGTCCAACTAATGGCACGCAAGATTAATCTGCGAATTTGGCGTGGTAACTCAACTGATGGCGCCTTACAGGATGTCACAGTCGATGCCATGGAAGGTGAAGTAATTCTTGATGTCATCCACCGTGTTCAGGCTGAGCAAATGAATGACCTGGCTGTCCGCTGGAACTGCAAAGCCGGTAAGTGCGGTTCTTGTTCAATGGAAATTAATGGGAAGCCTCGTCTTGCCTGTATGACACGAGTTTCAACATTCGAAGATGGTGAAACAGTAACTATTACTCCTTTGCGTGCATTTCCTGTTATTAAAGACTTAGTTACTGATGTTTCTTTTAATTATAAGAAAGCAATGCAAATCCCTGCTTTCCAACCGCCAGCAGATCTTAAGCCCGGCCAAGCGCGTATGCAGCAGATTGATGTTGAGCGCAGCCAGGAATTTAGAAAATGTATCGAGTGCTTCTTATGCCAGGACGCATGCCACGTTATCCGTGATCATGAAGAGAATAAGAAGTCTTTCGCAGGCCCACGCTTTTTTATTCGTATCGCAGAGTTAGATATGCACCCACTAGATGTAATACGTAACCGAAAGCAGACCGCCCAGGAAGAGCATGGTCTTGGAATGTGTAACATCACTAAGTGCTGTACTGAAGTCTGTCCAGAGCACATTAAAATTACTGATAATGCGATCATTCCTATGAAAGAGCGTGTAGTCGACGTTAAATATGATCCACTACGGTGGCTTGGCTCAGTTATTCGAAAGCGTGACGGTATTCTTTAAGCATGAAATTGATGCTCCGTTGGGGGATTTTGGCACTAGCGGTCTGGGCATCGACGGCCCTTATTCCTGGGATCAAAGTCCATGGAGGTGCCTGGTCTTACTTATGGGTTGCTCTTTTATTTTCAGTCATTAACACTTTTCTTGGTTCACTCATAAAAATTCTTACACTCCCAGCAGTTCTCTTAAGCGCTGGTTTATTTCTCTGTGTTATTAATGCTGCGATGCTCGAACTCACAGCAAAGTGGAGCACTGCTCTAACAATTACATCATTCTGGGCTGCACTCTTCGCTTCACTTATTATTAGCCTTGTTACAGGGCTTGGCCACCGTGTAACTGCTCGCTCTCACTCTGTCTAATTAAAGGTGCCTTATGGCGATCAAAGAAAAAGAGCTATATAAGATTGGTTTTGTTGCCATTGGCGGTGTTGTTGGTTCACTTGCACGTTGGCTTGTGTCTCTAGGCATAGTTGATCATGGGTTTCCATGGGCAACACTTCTTGTGAACTATGTGGGTTCTGTAATCCTTACTGCGCTAGTTTTATATACAAAACACCATAAATCTCATAAGTGGTGGTGGAGGCCAGCGCTTGGTACCGGATTTTGTGGTGGTTTTACTACATATTCAGCATTTGCTTTGAAGATTGATCAATACTTGAGTGCGGGCAATATGCGTTCATTCTTTGCGTATTCACTCACTTCATTAGTTGGCACATACATATTAGTTTTTGCTACAAATGAAATCCTTCACACAAAGTGGGTGCGCAAGTGAGAGTGATACTTATTGCCCTTGGCGCCGGGGTTGGAGCACCGCTTCGTTATCTGATCGATAAGCAGATAAAGAAGATACATAATTTACTCGTTCCACTTGAAACACTGCTCATAAACATTTTAGGTTCATTTACACTCGGGTTCACCGTCCACCGTTCGGCAAATATAGGCTTTCTTATAGGGACAGGTTTTGCTGGCGCCTTCACAACTTGGTCAGCTTTTGCTCTTGAGACTCATGACTTATTTAAAGCTAAGAAGCGTGGGATTGCCTGGGTTTATCTACTGCTTACTCTTGTTTTAGGGGTGTCTGCTGCTGCAGTAGGTAATGCTCTTTAATTACTACGAAGAATATTTGTCATCCATACTTCAACTTCATCTGGATGACTAGGAAGAGTCCCACTTAAATTTTGATATCCAGTTTTAGTAACCAATACGTCATCTTCGATTCGTACTCCTATCCCACGATATTCAGCAGGAAATAGCTCATCATCAGGGTGGATGTATAACCCTGGTTCAACAGTCAAAATCATTCCAGCTTCTAGTGTGCCGTCACGATATTGATCATTACGTGCTTCTGCGCAATCGTGCACATCCATGCCAAGCATGTGGCTTGTTCCATGCACGCTCCACCTGCGGTGGTATCCACCATCTTCTTTGAGTGAATCAACAACAGAGACTGGTAATACTCCCATTTCAGATAAACCTTGAGCTAAGACTGCTTGAGCAGCGTCATTAATATCTTTAAATTTTGCCCCAGGTTTTACCGCATTAAATCCGGCTTTCTGCGCTTCATAAACAAGTGTGTAGATATGGCGCTGGGCAGGAGTGAATCTTCCATTAATCGGTATCGTTCGCGTGATATCTGCTGTGTAGTGAGATTCCATTTCAATTCCAGCGTCAACCAGTATTAAATCTCCAGGGCGAACATCTCCATCATTTTTAATCCAATGCAAAATGCAAGCATGGGAGCCTGCCGCTGCAATAGTGTCATAACCCAACTCATTACCTTCAAGACGGGCTCTTCCAAAGAATGCTGACTCAATAATCCGCTCACCACGTTTAACAGAAATTGCTGCTGGGATTGATTTAACTATGTCAACAAAACCACGAGCTGTTGCATCCACTGCTTTTTGCATCTCATTGATTTCATATGAATCTTTGGTGAGGCGGGCGGCAGATAGCCAACTATCAAGTACTTTCTCTCGCTTCTTATGTTTCTCAACTCTTTTATCAACTGCTTTATCATGGCCACGTAATACCAAAGTATCTGTGCTATCTCGCAAGAGACCAGGAAGAGTATCTATATGCATCACCTTGATGCCATATCGCTTTTCAGTTTCTTCAGTCGTCATTCTTCTTCCTACCCAAAATTCACCATGCGTTGCGTCTCTATAAAATTCCTCGGTATCCCGGCTCGAGCGTGGATGGATATAAAGAAGTGCCTCATGACCGTTTGAACGTGGCTCCATCACAAGTACTGATTCAGGAACACTCTCACTTGCTGTTATCCCAGTAAGCCAACTAAATGCGGAGTGTGCGCGGAATCTGTAATCAGTATCGTTACTACGTACTTTAAGAGCACCAGCAGGAATAACTAAGCGCGTCCCAAAAAACTCATTTGAAAGTTTTGTGCGGCGATCTTTACAGAAGCGAACCACTTCTAATTCTTTGATTCCAACTAACGGGGTAGGCGCCCATCCTTGTTTCATAAATTCAGCCATACCAAGAGGGGTTGGTAAATCGTAATTACGAGTGCCATCCTCGCTCTTGCCAGTGCCACTCATAATGAAAAGAGTACCGCCTTAGAGCTGATCGCGAATAGCCCACAAATCAACAAAGACTGAGTGTGAGATGGTGGTGTTTAAGTAATCAACTCCAGAAGACCCACCGGTTCCTGTTTTATGGCCGATCGTGCGTTCGACCATTTTCACATGGCGGTAACGCCACTCTTGTAGCCCTTCATCAATATCAACGAGTCGTTCACAGATCATTGAGGTTTCAGGGTCTTTCTGGTGGATTTCAAGCAAAACATCTTGGACTTCTTTGTTCGGTTCATAATGTGCAGTGAAATCACGAACTAAATATTTTTCAGGGATTGCATGCCCACGCTTAGAAAAATAAACAAGTGCAGAATCCCAAACACTACGCTGGGCTTTGATCTGATTGATTTTCTTTTGAGCATCTGGAGGTAAGTGCCCTGACATCTTTGAATCTCTGCGCCCAAGAACCGCTTCAACTTCACGGAACTGAGCTGATTGGAAGCCTGATGACGATGCAAGGAAACTGCGGAAAGAGTTAAATTGACGAGGAGTCATCGTTTCTAAAATATCAATCTGCGAAACACAAACTTTCAGTATTCTGCGGATTCGTCCTAAAGTAGCGAGTGATGAGTATGTGTCGCCAAGCTCAAGATTTTTCTGGGCATAGTCAAACTCATGGAGAATTTGCTTAAACCAAAGTTCGTAGGTTTGATGAATAATAATGAAGAGCATCTCATCATGCTCAGGCCCCTCAGAGACTGTGCGTTGGATGTTTAGCAGCTCATCTATTGCTAAGTATGAAGAGTATGTAACTGCTGACTCGTAATCGCTCATGTTACCTTCACATCTGTTGTTAAAACTTTTTCGTATTGTCTTGTGGAAGTTAGGTCGCGAAGGCGCGCAAAACCATCCCAGATTTCAACATAGCTTGTAGGTAGCGGGGAGATTGCTACACGAATTGAATTTGGTTCACGGTAATCAGGAATTACATTTGCGAACTGCCGCAGCGCAATAGAGATTCTCTTTGCTTCAGGATGCACAAGTGAGATATGCCCACCGCGCTGGGATGAAATACGTGAAGTATTAAGTTCAAATCCAAGATCTTTGAGCCATGCATCATAGAGAGCGATCATCATCTCTGTTCCCAGCGCACATTTATCCTCGATTGCATCGATTCTTGCTTCTTCGATCATTTCAAATGCAGTTTTGATACAGCGCAAACCAACAATAGAAGGGCTTGCGATTTGAAATCCGCGCATCCCATCATTTTTTTTAAATATCTCACCCATTGCAAATTGATCGCGTTGTGCGAACCATCCTTGAATAGGCACTTGTAGCTCTTTTTGAAGTTTATGTGAAACATAGAGCCAAGCCGGCGCACCTGGTCCAGAGTTTCCATATTTATAGGTGCAACCAACAACAAGATCTGCCCCATATTCATCAAGATGAAGGTTTATTGCTCCAACTGCGTGGCTTGCATCCCAAATAGCAAGAGCGCCGTACTTACGAGCAAATTCCGTTAGCTCTTTGACATCATTTCTCGCACCTGACCTATATTGAATTACTTCAAAGGTAATAAAGGCAACATCTTCTGACATATATGGCTCAAGCAGTTCAGGAGTAATGCGCTCATGCTCTGCCTTGCTACCAACCTCGTTATCAATCTCAATAAGTTTTAGGTTATGTTTTTTTGCTAAACCTTGGAGGATATAGCGATCTGTTGGAAAGTTACCTTTATCGGTAATGATGGTTTTTCTTCCTGGCCTAGCAGCTAGTGCAGCACCGATTAGTTGATAAAAGTTAACAGATGTTGTGTCACAAGCAAGGACTTGTCCTGCTGCTGCGCTCAGGGCTGCGCGTCCGATGAGGTCGCCAGTTACTTCTGCCTCATCAATCCAGTCGGCCCAGCCATTCACTATCTTGGGTCCCCACTCTTTAACCAGATAATCATTGACTGCCGAGACAGTTTTCTTAGGGAGTCTTCCTAAAGAATTACCATCTAAATAACAAAGGTCTGGGTCATCATTAAAAAACAACTCACGATATTTAGCTAGAGGATCTTTAGCGTCTAGATCAAGCGCGTATTGACGATCAGTGACGTTCATAGCCCTACCTTAACCTGTAGAGATAAGAAGTAATAAGAGCTATTCAGGACTATTTGGGAGATTAGTGGTACCCCACGCAGTTTTATCATGGCGATTAATAACCCATGCAGAGTAATCAGCTAGTTCCGGTTGAGTAAATAGTGCTGCGCCATCTTGTCCATCAACAATAAGTGCAGTTGCAAGTGCATCAGCTAAGCCACCGTCAGGTCCAATAACTGTCGCACTGAGCGCTCCAATTGCAATGAGTCCTGTGTGAGGATCAGTAATGTGAGAGCCAATTTCATATGTACCAGAAGTTGCAATAGCACCATCTGAAACTTCAAATATTTTAACGATGTGAAATTTATTATCCGGATCGCGAATTCCAATTGACCAAGGCTTACCATCTTGAAATCCCCCAGCAACGCTAATATCGCCAGCTGCGTTAATTTGAATATTTTCTGCTCCGTGTTTTTTAAGAATGCTGATGCAGTTATCTGCCGCCCAGCCCTTTACATATCCAGAAGGGTCAAATCCTTTTTTAACAGCCCATGGATCAAATGAACCACGTGTGAGTTCTCGGGCCCGCTCACAAAGCTGCCAAATCTCCTGAACGAGAGGGGTTGCTTGTTCGATGTTAATTTCTTTACGGCGAAGTTTGCTTACTTCTGAGGTCTCCTTGAAAGGTGAGAAGAGCTCATCAATAAGTTTGACGTAACTTTTTACTTCATCAATCCCGGTGTTGAGCGATGCTTCATCTACTCGTGTAGATGCGGCATCAACAAGAAGGATTGTGCCCCACGTATCAATTTCTGTTTGAACGTGGGCTCGATCAGTCATTTACTTACATACCTGCTTTTTTCAAAGCTGTAATAAGTGAGTCATAGAAACCTTGTGATGTATATGAAGCGCCACCAACGCCTTGAATGTTTGAAGACTGAGCCTGCATAACTTGTTGGATGAGGAGTGGAATTGCTTGAGAGTTAATAGATTGATCACGAAATGAGTTCGTTGGGTATACCGGCGCTGATACACGTGTGATTTTTCCATTACTTACAGTGACTTGTACTTGTACGGGCCCGTATGCAGTTTGCGCAGCATCTCCTGTAAATGTTCCTGATACTCCAGCGCTTTGTGGTGCTGGTGCCTGGGTTTGCGCAGGGGCAGTAGTTGTATTTGCGGCACCTGGACTTGCAGCCTTTTTTGTTGTTTTCTTTTTCTTAGCTGCTGTGGTTGGTGTTGGCTGTGCGGGTGTTGCAGGAGTAGTAGTGGTTGTTTGTGCAGATGCAGATGGGGTTGTTGAAGTTGATTTACTTCCAAGTGATCCAAGTCCACCGGATGATCCAAACTGCGGTGGAGTAATAGACACTACGGCGCCAAGGCCCCCGACCGTGCCACCGAATATAAGGAAGAGTCTCTTACTAATCATTACTTTTTCTCCTTGTAGGGGTGCATTTATACAGCATGGAATTCAAACGCTTCATCATGGAATCGATCTTTTGGAATACCAACATCGCGAGCTGCTTCTCGCACTGAAGCAACCAAAGTAGTTGGCCCGCATACATAAACTTCTGAATCCCTAAAAGCTGGAACAAATTTAGAAATATATTTAGCATTCAGAGGATGATCTTTTCTAGAACCGATCAGATAATGGATTCTTGCTCCACGCATATCCGCAAGAGTATCGAGTTCTTTGCGAAAAATAATGTCTTTTTCACTTGAAGCACGAAAGAGAACATCAACGTCTTTAGTCTCGTCAAGTTCTTCCATAAGCGCACGGAGTGGAGTAATTCCAACACCGCCACCTACTAAAACAATATGACCACGTGATGCTTTAGAGGCAACGAAGGTTCCATATGGTCCTTCGAAGAAAACCCGTGTTTTAGGTTTAAGATTTTGAATTTCTGCAGAGTGGTCACCAAGGTTTTTGACAGTTACGCGTAGGAATTTTTCTTGGGGCGCAGCAGAGAGTGAATATGGGTGGGATAACCACCAGTGGCCAGCTTGGAAGAAGCGCCAACTAAAGAACTGTCCACCCTGGGCATTTAATTTATCTAAGTGGCGCCCGCGCATGACAATGGAAACAATACCGGGCCCCTCAACGACGACTTTATCTACTCTTAGGTTGTGACGCAACGAACGTGCTGTTGGTATAACAAATCGCCACCACACAATCACAAATGCAGCTGCGATATATAAACCTTTCCAATAAATTTGATTAAGTGGATGACCAATAAACATTGGTCCGGTAAGAACTTGGTGCATAAATCCCAATGCGATGGCTAGGTATGTATAAAGATGAATAGTCCACCATGTCTCGTAGGACATTTTGGCACGAGCTTTCTTATATGAAGTGACACCAGCCAGCATCATTAATACGAATGCCACATCGGCGGGAATCATCCATGGATATTTAATTGTCATGCGCCATAACTCTGATGCAGTTGAGATCTGATCTCCACCTGCATAACCAAGTCCAACAAGAAGTACGTGGAAGAAGATTAAATATAAGGACCAAGGTCCAAGTTTGCGATGCCATTTAACTAGACGGTCATGACCAACAGAGCGTTCAATCCATGAGATACGGGCAACGAAAACTAAACCAACTAGTGCAAAGTAAGTACCAATGAGAGCGGCAACACGTGAGATGGAAGTAATAGTTGGGTAGACACTATTCCAGTCAGACCGCGAGGTTGATTCAATCTCTATAGCGATGGTGAGTCCTAGACCGACCCCTAGAAGGATTGAGGCCCAATCTGCGTTATGACGCTTACCAATCGACATAGGTGAAGTTAACCTTGTTTTCCTGTGAGAGGGTTGAGAGGCACCTCTGCGTTTCCTATAAGTCCAAGCTAACCCTGTAAACTGTCTTAGCACGAGGAGACGTCGCATAGCCCGGTCGAGTGCGCCTCACTGCTAACGAGGTAAGGGGTTAAACCCTTCAAGAGTTCAAATCTCTTCGTCTCCGCCAAATTTAAAAGGCCCTCCATAATTGGAAGCGCCTTTTTTGATGTGCAGAATTATGCGATTGGAATTTTCGAAATATTGATCTTTAACCAGTCTTCAAAAGACTTTAAACTTGGGTGTAACTTCTTAATTTCAGCAAGATTTCGAGCTCCTGTGAAATCAGCCTCAAAGTCAGCATAGAACTGAAACATATTTCCAAGATCATCTGCGCCGGGGAATCCAAGCGCGCGATAGTCATCTGGGGTGATTGCGTTATAAATTACTTTCTCCCCGATGGCGGCCGTTAGAGCATCGGCCATTTCCACACCAGTGATGTGTTCACCAGCAATGGAAACGGTTTGCGGCAAATTAGTAGGACCAGCCTTAAAAATGGAATATGCAACTTGCCCAATATCATCGGCTGAAATTCCGGATAACTTCTTGTTGCCCATGGGGAACGTAAGTGTCAATTGACCGTCAGCTCCACGTTGTGGTCCCATTCCAAAATAGATCATGTTTTCCCAGTAGAACGTTGTCTGTAGAAAAGTAACAGGCAAGCCAAGATCGGTAAAGAAATGGTTGGCATCAGCCTTCGCATCAAAGTGAACAACTTTATATTTACCTTGAAGAGTAGGCATGCGCTTATCGGAGAGTGGAATTGAATGACGAGTGTCTTCCAGAGTTGACCAAATAACATGCTTAACGCCACTTGCCTTAGCGGCCTTAGCCATCTTTTCAGCTTGCGCTAACTCAATATCGGGATTGAAGTGAGCCCAGAAGAAAGTGACGAAGAATGCGCCATATGCACCCTCAAGACCTTTTGTCACCGCAGCTTCATCATCAATATCAACGCTAATTACTTCTGCGCCTGCACTTGCAAGCGCTTTAGCAGCATCAGAATTGATATCACGAGTGAATGCACGAACTGAGAATTCGGAGTTCGGGTCAGACAAAATTGCATGTGCTAATCCACCACCCTGGGCTCCTGTTGC
>CAIUHY010000098.1 GCA_903899145.1 uncultured Actinomycetes bacterium | reverse complement strand
TTTTGTTTTGTAATGATCTCAAAAAGAGAAAATACAAAGGAATTTGGATTTTTATAAACATGAAAACATGCCTATAAAAGCCCTATTTTTGGCATTGATTTTGCACGTTGTTGAGTTCTCAAGGTACGACCGCGCTCCGCGTGCGGCAATTACTCACCGTTTGCAGGGCAGACCACCAAACCTAATGCATGCTCGCCTACAGGTCAATTTGCATGAACTGAAACAAGGGTCCAAGGACCACACTTGATTTGGAAGGAATATCGCCGCACGGCCTTTAAGAGTCCGTTTCGCGGGCGAGAGAGAACCATAACCCAGGCGGGAGTCAGGGTCAAATTGAGATGATTTGGGATGAAAAAATCTCGAAAAGCTCTGAAGTCCTTATAAACCGCACCTTTTAGGAGACTATAACTGCAGCCAAATCTCGCTTACCTTTTCGAAGGAGCAAGAAACGACCAAAAAGTAGGTCTTTTGGGGTTGGAGCGAAGTCTTCTGAGGGAACTTTGGCGTTATTTAGGTAAGCCCCGCCCTCTTTTACGATTCTGCGGGCTGCAGACTTGGATTCCACCACTCCTGTGGCGGCAAGGAGGTCTACCCAGGTTGGGAAAGCTTCGCTGCGAGAAATAGTTGTTTGCGGAAGTTGCGACAGCGCAGACTCCAATGTTTTTTCACCAAGTTCGCTCAAATCACCTTGTCCAAATAATGCTAAGGCTGCTTTCTCTGCACCGATACATTCATCCTCGCCATGTACAAGCGTTGTTAACTCACGAGCAAGTGCGCGGTGTGCTTCACGTAATCCTGGATTACTTTCATGACTCTTAATAAGCTCTTCAATTTCCACACGAGGCCTAAACGAAAAGACTTTAAGATATTTTGGTATGTCAGCATCATCGCTGTTAAGCCAAAATTGATAGAAGGCGTATGGCGATGTCATCTCTGGATCTAACCAAACACTTCCGCCGGCAGTTTTTCCAAACTTAGTTCCATCTGATTTGGCCATAAGTGGAATTGTTAAACAATGTGCGGAGCTACCTTCGACTTTACGAATTAAATCCAAACCTGCAACGATATTTCCCCACTGATCACTACCGCCAAGTTGCAATGTGCACTTATGGCGTCGGTAGAGCTCTAGAAAATCAAACGCTTGCAAGACTTGGTAGGAGAATTCAGTATATGAAATTCCTCCACTTTCTAAGCGCGAGGCAACACTATCTTTAGCAAGCATTTGATTAACACTAAAGTGCTTACCGATATCTCTTAAGAATTCAAGCGCTGAAACAGGCGCCGTCCAATCAAGGTTATTTGCCATAATTGCTGCATTTGATTTTGAATCAAAATCTAAAAACCTTGAGAGTTGATTTCTGATTTTAAGAACCCATTGTTCAACTGTTGCGCTTTCATTGAGGGAACGCTCTTCATTGCGTCCACTTGGGTCACCAACAAGGCCTGTTGCTCCCCCAACAAGTGGAATTGGTTTATGACCAGCAAGCTGAAAACGCCTCATAACAAGAAGAACTACGAGGTTTCCTACATGCAAGCTGGGCGCTGTTGGATCAAAGCCAATATAAAAAGAGGTTGGAGCAGCATCAAGTTCTGCTATCAAAGCCTTCTTGTCTGTCGTCTGAGCGATCAGCCCTCTCCATTCAAGATCTTCTATAAGCGCTGATGTCATGCGCTCATCATGCCCGAAAAGCGCTTCTGCTCGCTTTGAACCCACGTGGAAAAACCACGAATTTTTTCATCCAGCTGGGAGACCTGCGCGGTAACGCTTTTAAGTGATGTGCCCAGAATTGAGTTCCTTGACTCAATAGCGGCTTTCGCACTCAGGTGATCCAATACTCCCTTAGTTAGCCTCTTATCGATCTGAGACAACTGTTCTGCAGATAATTCGTGGACTTGTAGCCCAAGTTTTTCGGCAGCAGCAACTGCTGCACCTGAAATCTCATGAGCGTTTGCAAAAGCAACTCCATTTTGGACAAGGAAATCGGCGACCTCCGTTGCAAGGCTGTGGCCCGAAATTACATGCTCTTGAATCTTCTCTTTATTAAATTTTGCGGTTGCAATCATTCCCCTAACGGCAGGTAAGAGAGTTAATAGCTGCTCGACAGAATCAAAGACTGGCTCTTTGTCTTCTTGGAGATCACGGTTGTAAGCAAACGGCAGACCTTTAAGAGTTGTCAGGAGCGCTGTTAGATTTCCAATGAACCGTCCTGCTTTACCGCGTGCCAATTCAGCAATGTCCGGGTTCTTCTTTTGAGGCATGATTGATGAGCCTGTGGAGAAAGCGTCATCAAGTGTGACCCATCCAAATTCTTGAGTATTCCAAATAGTAAATTCCTCGCCAATACGAGACAAATGCACGCCAACCATGGCCAGAATGAATAGTGCTTCTGCAACAAAATCTCGATCACTCACGGCGTCGATACTGTTTCTAGTAACACTTTGGAAGCCCAACTCTGCAGCAGTTATTTCTGGTGAAGTTACCAGAGGTGAGCCAGCAAGGGCGCCTGAGCCAAGTGGTGAAATAGAGTTGTGCCTTAACCAGCCTTGGATACGTTCAATATCACGAGCAAGTGAATGGGAATGCTTAGCAAGTTCATGTGAGAAAAGAATTGGCTGGGCATGCTGAAGGTGCGTGAAACCAGGGGCCATTACCCCCAGCTGAGTTCTTGCAGCACCGTTGATAGTTTCGACTAGAGCGCCTACCTCTTCACAAATATGAAGTAGATGGTCAATCAAATACAGCTTGAAATCAGCTACAACGAGATCATTGCGTGAGCGTCCTGCTCTAAATGCCCCTCCGAGTTCGCCCAATGTGGCAACAAGCCCTCTTTCAATCGCGCTGTGTACATCTTCATCTGAATCGTTATAGATAAAAGCCCCAGAGTGGATTTGAGCACCAAGTTCTTTGAGCGCAAAAACAATCTTCTTTGCATCACTATCGCTGAGAACCTTGGACCTCTGAAGAGCATTAACGTGAGCGATATTTACGCGTATGTCGTACGGGGCAAGACGCCAATCAAAATCAACGGAACGCGAAAGCTTTGCTACCGATAAATCTGGCCCACTTGAAAACCTTCCACCCCATAGTGCCATTATTTTACCTTTCCAAATAGTGTTGAAATTTTCTTTCCAAGGGCCGAACCACCGCTTGGGGTCGATGCAATCACAAGGACTGTGTCATCTCCGGCAATTGTCCCAATTGCTCCGGATAACTGTTGAGAACTCATCGCTGAATCCAATGAACTTGCTACAAATTGAGCGGCGGCAGGGGGTGTCTTAATAACCACAGTATTACCACTTGTCATAATTGAAAGTAAAAGTCCTTGGGAAGCAGAAGCAGGCGAATTAGTTGGCAGGACATAATGAGACTCACCGTTTGAGCCTTTTCCGCGCATGGCACCCAACTCTTGCAAGTCGCGGCTTGCAGTTGCCTGGGTAACTTTCAACCCTTTAGATTTAAGCTCTTTGACAACATCAGCTTGAGAATGAATTTTGCCAGAGTTCACTAACTGAGCGACTATTTTCTTCCGCGCCTGTGATGAGACAGGAACGGTCTTTGAAGTCTTAGCCATTTTGCGCCTCCTTCAGCGATTTTTTAAATTGACGTATAAAGATCTGCATTTGCGGAGTTGTAACATTTAGTGCAGGTGCAATACGGATAACGTTTTTATTAGGCGAGTTGACCAGAATTCCATTCTTCACAGCCTGCGCTGCAACCTTATCGGCAATCTGGTTCTCTAAAACAATACCTAGAAGCAGCCCTCTGCCCCGGACTTCGATGACACCTGGCAGTGATGATAGATTTTTCTTTAAATAGGTTTCCGCTTTAGCAACTGTGGCTAAGACATTTTTAGATACTAAATAGTCAATAGCAGCATTAGCGGCAGCACAAGCAACAGGATTAGCGCCAAAAGTTGTTCCATGTTCACCGGGCTTAAATGC
>CAIUHY010000097.1 GCA_903899145.1 uncultured Actinomycetes bacterium | reverse complement strand
TGCAAGCTTTCACAGTCAGCATATAAAAGGATTCAGTAGAGTCTCAGTATTTCTTCCAGCCATACTCTTTTCAGTGGGATATCTGCAATCACGTAAGAAGTTCTGTTTAGCATTTGGAATGGCTGGAATTTTTAACTTTGGCTCATTGGGCCAAGTCTCTAAAGTGATCTCCCCAGCCGATAAAGCCCTTGATCGCAAAACCGCTCTCAATTTAATGATCCAAGCCTTCGGCCTTGCAGCTTTAATAACGATTATTGTCTTAGTATTGCCCGTGTGAGTAACAGCAGTCCCAAAGCACTTCATATAGTTTTAAATAGTGTCAATGAGGATTCCCGCGTACTGAAATGTGCTTGGACACTGGGAAATGCTGGCTGGGACGTTGAAGTAATTGGGGCAACACCATTTACATATTCAGATCAATTAACAATCGGCTATGCCAAGATTCTAAGACTGCCATTGAAGCCCGTTATTACACAAGATTCCCTAGCTAAAGTTTTACGGAGAATTCGTTATTACCGTAGACGCATATACCAAATTCTTAAAATAAAGGAAGAAATCCTCATCCCAAATTTAAGTCGTGCAATTCGAATGGCAACTCCGGAAACAGTGAGATTTTCTCCTGACATTATTCATGCTCATGATTACACAGCTCTTCCAATTGCGGCAGCCCTAGTAAATCTATTAAAACGTCAAGGAAAAAATGTCTCTTTGATTTATGATGCACACGAGTATGTCCCAGGAGTTGCCCACCTGACTAAACCTCTTGCAGCTTTATATACAAAAAATGAAAGAGAATATTCCAAGATCTCATCTGCAGTATTTTCAGTCAGTGAGCCAATGAATGATTTACTCATGGAGCATCTGAAGATCACAACAAGACCAATTATTGTTGCCAATGACCCATTAGTTGCTGGGCAGCAACCATCGTCAAAGACTCTGCGAGGTGATTGTGGCATTACAGCAGATGCGCCTCTGATGGTTTATTCAGGAGCAGTTGCTCCGCAGCGGGGAGTACAGACCGCCCTTGCTGGCCTGCGCCAAATGCCTGGAGTTCACCTAGCTCTTATTGCCAATCCTGATTCGAAATCCGTAAAAGATCTTGTTACAAGCGCCCCAGATTTAGCCGATCGTTTTCATGTAGTCCCTTATGTTCCAAATGCAGAATTAGTTTCTTATCTATCTTCTGCTGATATTGGACTTATTCCACTGCTTCATAGACTCAACCACGAGATTTCGCTTATTACAAAATTTGGTGAATATATGCAGGCAAAACTTCCCATACTTGTCAGTGATGTAAAGACCATGGCAGCAGAAGTTGAAAGATTAGGCAATGGTGAGGTCTTCATCGCAGAAGATATTCAAAGTTTTGTAGTTGCTGCAAAGAAAATATTTGCAGATCCTGATTCATATCGCAAAAAATATACCGATGTAGTTCTGGCTCAGCGAACATGGGAGCGACAAGGTGAAGTGCTCGTGAGTACTTATAATCAGATTGCAGAGGTTACGCCGACTGCGCGCCCTATTTTGCCTTTTACAGTTACGAAACCTGCCCCGCTCCAATAACGCGGAAAGCAACACCTTCAAAATTCTGCGCACTCATTGCGCGTCTTCCATCGACCACAGCTTTAACTCCCGGGAAGTCATTTTTAGATAACCCTTTATATTCTTTATGGTCGGCTTGCAAGATAACGGCTTCAATGTTTCCGCCAATGGCATACGGAGTAAATCCAAGGGCGGCAATCTCTTCATCGCTATACATAGGATCATTAACAACTACTTCTGCCCCTCGAGATTTAAGTGCAGTGACTGTTCCAAAAACGCCAGAGAATGCTGACTCTTTAACTCCTCCACGATAAGAAATACCAAGAACAGCAACCTTCTTACCCTTGAGATCACCAAGTGCACCAGAAAGTAATGAGACTGCATGTTCTGGCATCTTCGAATTTGCTTCGCGAGCAGATCGAACAACAGTTGCTTCTGGATCA
>CAIUHY010000096.1 GCA_903899145.1 uncultured Actinomycetes bacterium | reverse complement strand
TCAAGTTCACAACTCCCAACCGAAGCCGATAGCGTTAGCCCCTCACGCAAGTAATTGCGGGTGTAGCTCAATGGTAGAGCCCCAGCCTTCCAAGCTGGCCATGCCGGTTCGATCCCGGTCACCCGCTCCAACTTTCTACATAAGTGATCCAACGAGTTCTTCAAAATATGTTCCTTGGACCACAACACCGTCTCCTGTAATTGAATTCTGTTGTTTGCTCACCGTTGCGATCAATTGGTAGTTAGTTAAAACACTTGACCCATCGATGAGAATTTTTGCGTGTATTGAGCTTTCAATTCCCAATGTTCCGCTTCTGTCAGATTGCATCTGATGTGTAACTAAATATGCTGTTGAAATTATTGGTGTTCCACCACTTGCTGCAACAGCAAGTGCGAGAGATCCTGGATCGCTGAATGAACTTTTTGCATACAGAAGTAGATCAATCATATAAATTTTGCCTGGGGCAAATAACCCAAAGAGTGAAGAATTTGTAGAAGATTGGCTGCCTCCTATAATTTCTGAAATAAAATTTACGCTCCCTGCAGAAACTGAAGGGCCAGAAGCTATTCCCGCTGCCCCGGTGTCGCCTTTTGCTCCTGCTACACCTTGCAAGCCTGTAGCTCCTGTAGCTCCGGGTGAACCACTTCCGCCGCCACTAGAAACGCCTGCAGTGCCTTGAAGTCCTGTTGCACCGGTCGCGCCTTTTTCGCCAGTTGCTCCCTTTTCACCTTGAACACCTTTCGGGCCCTTTGAAGTGCTTGTTGTTTTAGCACCAGCAACACCAGCAACACCTGGTACACCTTTTGGACCTCGCATAGAAGTTGGAGAACCCCACAAGCCATTAGCTTTTGGTCCATAGAAATTGAAATTTGTTATATCAATATAGAAATCGCCATTAATGCCAAGCGAAGAGACTGGCGCACCTTTTCCACTTCTGATTGTGTTTAATGGATCGGTTATGGTGCGCCCAGCTTTTGCTGGAGCTTTGACGGAAGCTGCAGCAATTGGTGTTGTTGATAAACAAAGAGTCACACTTAACGCGATAAGTAGGGAACGGGGAATTTTTTTAGAAATCATTAGATTTCCTAGCGATATGAAATGCTCCGAAGTGGAGTGAGTAGCGCCAGCGTATGTACGTGCTAGGTCAATTGACCCCAGCCAGCACTCACACCCACAGATAACACCTAGCCAGAGTGCCAATACTCACAGATCGCTCCCAGTGGAACTGCCCTGTTTTTTCAGGTCGAAAGAGCACTCTGCATTTATTCGGGTGTGAGGGCACCCGATACCTACAAAGGAGAAATATGAATAAGTCCACAGCAGCAGTAGCAGCATTTGTTGCAGCAACTGCTTTCGGAACTGCGGGAATTGCTAACGCAGCAACAGTTACCCATAAGACGACCAAAAAGGTTACTTACACAACAACAAGCAATGTTGTCGGTATGAACCCAATTACATCCGTACTAGCCGGTTTAGTTACTAAGGGAACAATTACTCAAACTCAGTCAGATGCAATTGTTGCTGCCGTTAATGCAGTTCGCACCGCGCAAACTGCACCATCTATGAACGGTGGTCAAGGATTTGGTGGTGCACGAGGGGCGGGAATGGCAAAAGACCAGTCGGTCATTCTCAGCACACTTGGAATCACTGCTGCAACACTTCAAGCAGATCGAGCCGCAGGTCAGTCACTTGCAACCATTGCTGGTACAAATACCCAAGTGCTGATTAATGCTTTGGTAGCAGCGAAGACAACTCAGATCAACGCAGAGGTCACTGCTGGCAGAATCACACAAGCACAAGCTGCTCAAATGATTTCAGGTCTGCTCACACGTGTGACTGCTGAAGTCAATATGGTTCCAGGAAAGGGTTTTGGAGGGATGCGCAATCACGGTGCTCCTCTAGCGTCAGGAGCACCTGCTCCAGCCAATAACTAATTAAAGCCACCAGACCTCCGCCTTATTTGGCGGGGGTCTTCTTTTTTATTTGAGAGGATTACCCCATGAGAATCCATATCGGCAGCGACCATGCTGGCCTAGACTTTAAAAGTCGCATTATTTCTCACCTGAACGGTCAAGGTCATGACGTCATTGATCATGGTCCTCACACTTTGGATCCACAAGATGACTATCCAGTTTTTTGTATTCCTGCCGCACAGGCCGTAGCAAATGAACCTGGCTCATTTGGAATAGTTCTTGGTGGCTCAGGAAATGGTGAGCAAATTGCTGCCAATAAAGTTAAAGGGATTCGAGCTGCACTCATCTGGAGTGAAGCAACTGCTATTGCAGCACGTGAACACAATGATGCAAACGTCATGGCAATTGGTGGACGTATGCATGAAGAGAGTGAAGCACTCGCCCTTGTTGATCTTTTCCTTAATACACCATTTACACAAGATGTTCGCCATATCCGCCGCATTAAGTTAATCAGCGACTTTGAATCAAATCGTTAACCTTCTTTAAAATATTTTAAGTCTGTAACGATATGACCTTTTTTGACTCCTTTACCTTCAAACTTGGTTAACGGGCGCCACTGCGGCCTAGGGATTTCACCACCACTAAATTTCTTGCTGTGACTAAATACATTCTTAATCCACTGCGCATATTCCACCCAGTCAGTTGCGATATGGATATATCCACCTGGTTTTAGCTTGCGATGAATAAGATCTAAAAATTCTGTTTGCACAATACGTCTTTTCCAATGTCTTTTCTTAGGCCATGGATCCGGAAAATAAAGATGAAAAGCATCAAATGACTGGTCTCTAAAATGATCACGTAAAATAATATGTGCATCTTCTTCCATGATCTTTAGATTCTCTAAACCAGCAGCTTCAATTCTCCAGAGCAATGATCCGATTCCAGGTTGATGTACCTCAACTCCAATAAATGCAGTCTCTGGAAAACTTTGGGCAATCAGAGCAGTGCCCTCCCCCATGCCTGTTCCAATTTCCATAACGAAGTGAGTGAAACCAGGAAACAAGGAAGTATTTTCGATGGTCCCTTCCATTGGGACTCCAAACTTTGGCCACAGCTTTTCAAATGCGGTGGATTGAGCAAGGGTCGCCCTTGCTCCTCGAAGTTTGTAACTTCGATTATCCGGGCGGATGATCATCAAGTAACCTCCATCCAGGAAGCCTAAAGGAGATAAGCATGCCTGGTATCAATATTTCCAGAAGTGAAGCACAAGAGCGCTCAAGTCACATCGCCGTTGAAAGTTATGACGTCTTTCTAGATGTGAGCAGGCAAGCCGACACCTTCATTGCCAAGTCAACGGTGAAGTTCACCTGTAATCAAAAGGGCTATGACACTTTTATAGACGCCGTTGCGAAGCGTGTTATCGCCGCAACTCTTAATGGGCAAGTGGTTGATACTTCATCATTTGACGGGGAAAGTATTTTTCTTAAAAATTTAGCACAAGAAAACGAACTTATCATCGAAGCTGAAGTTGCCTACTCAAAGACAGGTGAAGGTTTACAAAAATCAGTCGACCCGGCTGATCAAGAAATTTATCTCTACTCTCAAGGTGAAACTGCCCATATCCGCAAGATGTATCCATGCTTTGATCAGCCAAATCTAAAGGCAGTTTTCAATCTATCCGTATTAACGCCAAAGCATTGGCATGCAATCTCTAATAGTCCAGTTGCTGAAGAAAAGATTGAAGGTGAGTTCAAGCAAACAAAGTTTCTCCCAACACCACGTATCTCTACATACATCACAGCATTTGTTGCTGGTCCTTATCACCATGTGCACGATGAATATGTGGGAGAGAAAACTGTCCCTCTAGGTATTTATTGCCGTAAATCTCTAGCAGATGATTTAGATCCCACAGAAATATTTCAACATACTAAAGAAGGCTTTGCCTACTTTGAAAAAACTTTTGGTCTTGCTTACCCATTTGAGAAATATGACCAGATCGCTGTTGTTGACTTTAACTGGGGTGCTATGGAGAACTCAGGTGTTGTGACATTTCGCGAAGAAATTCTTGTATTTAGAAGCCGCGTGACAGATAGAAATCGCCAAGCACGCGCCCATGTGATCTTGCATGAAATGGCGCATATGTGGTTTGGAAATATGGTCACCATGGGTTGGTGGGATGACTTATGGCTTAACGAATCATTTGCAGAGTGGACTTCATATCTTGCGCTCGTTGAAGGCACGCGCTTTACACAAGGCTGGGCATCTTTTATTTCAGAAGGAAAAAGTTGGGCCTATACACAAGACCAACTAGTGACTACTCACCCTATTGCTGTTGATATGCCAGATATTGAATCAGTCAATGCAAACTTTGATGGAATCTCCTACGCAAAGGGCTCATCAGTCATGCATCAACTCTGCGCTTATGTGGGCCGTGATCATTTTATAGAGGGGCTTCAGAAGTACTTTAAGAAGTATGCATGGAAGAACACTGAACTCTCTGACTTACTCACGGAGCTGCAAAGTACGAGCGGGCGCGATCTTGCTACATGGAGTAAGACATGGCTTCGTACTGCTGGAATTAATACTCTGCATCCAGTACTAGAAATCGCAGATGATCTTTATACAAAAGTATCGATCAAACAAGACGCCCCTGCCGTGCCGGTAGGATCTAAGGAAATTCGTCCTCATTACACATCCGTCGGCCTCTTTGATCTTAAGAATGGCAAGTTAGTTCTTCGTAAGAGTGTTGGATGTGAAATTACAGGTGTAACCACTGAAATAACAGAGCTTGCTGGCGAGCCTCTTGCAGATTTACTACTTATCAATGACCGCGACTATGCCTATTCAAAGATTCGCTTTGATGAGCGCTCACTTTCAACACTACAAAAGAACCTTGGGAATATCACAGACCACGTAGCAAGGGTGATCTGTTGGGTCGCCATCTGGGATATGTGGCGAGATGGTGAAATTACAACCACAAACTTCTCCAAGATGGTCCTTGAAGGGCTTAAGCATGAAGAGCTCATCACTATCGTTTCTGGCCTTGGAAATGACATTATTAGCGCGGTTGAACATAACTCTAACCCAAAGATTCGCACTGTACTACGTGAAGAAATAGCAACAGGACTTCAAGATATTGTGCGCAATGCAAAACCAGAAAGTGATATTCAATTACAACTCGCTCGCATTTTTGCGCCTCTTGCCCGCACGCCAGAACACATCGGATTTGTTAGAACGATGCTAGATGGGCAGCTCGCAGGACTTATAGTAGACCGCGATCTTCGTTGGTACTTTGTGAATATTCTTGTTGACCGAGGTGCCTATACACAAGAAGAGTTAAGTGCCGTACTTACAGAAGATAAAACTCTTACAGGTGAGACAAGTTATGCCCAAGCAGTTGCATCATTTCCAACCAAGGAAGCAAAAGCTTCTACCTGGAAGTCCCTTATGAACGATGAGCTCTCAAGTTATAAGCGCTTGGCTTTACACCGCGGATTTATGCGTATTGGGCAAGAAGAATTACTCAAGGATTACGTTGATCCTTATTTTGATTCACTTCTACATATGTGGAATTCAAGTTCTTATGAAGTCTCTAGCTCAAACGTGGAGATGCTCTATCCCAAATACATCATCACACAAGAAACTCTAGATAAGACTGATGCATGGCTCAAAGGCCCAGGAAAGGATGCCGCGGATACATTGCGAAGGCTTGTCTCTGAAGGTAGAGATTCACTTGCTAGATCACTTAGCGTGCAGGAAAAAGATATCTAACTACTTATTTATTTTTGTCCGAGAAAAGTAAAGTGAAAAAACTGTAATTACTCCAAAGAGTGCAAGTGGTGACAGAATAAAAATGGTAACTGTCTGCCAAAGCTTAAGTCCTGCGCCAGGCTGGGCTCCTGGTTCTTGTGCAATTAAGGCCCATGAGTGAAGTGCATGATGAAGAAAGCCAGTAATCATGTTATTAGTCTATTAGGGGAATTAGGCAGTTGCTGCCGCAGTGAGCATCTGCTCAACACCATATGGCTTTAAATATGTAATCCATCGCACATCAGGTCTCCCAGTTCCAAGAATTCTCCAGGCTGCTCCAACAGGTTCACGAGGTGTTGAGCGAAGTTTCCAGCCAATCTCCCTTAGGGTGCGATCTGCTTTTTGATGATTGCACTTGTGGCATGCAGAGACAACATTGTCCCAAGAGTGCATTCCGCCGCGACTACGCGGAATAACGTGATCAATCGAAGTTGCAGGCGCCGTGCAATAAACGCAACGACCACCATCGCGAGCAAAGATTGCTCTACGTGAAAGCGGAACCGCGTGTCGATATGGAATGCGGACAAATTTATGTAATCGGATTACAGCTGGGAGAGTGAGTGATCCACCGGAGTAATGCAACACAGTGTCAGAATCTTCAACTGCAGTGGCGCGCTGATTTAAGACGAGCAACAACGCCCGCCTATCTGTAACGACACCTAGTGGCTCATAGGTGGCGTTCAGAACTAATGTCTGATGCACCAAACTGCTCCCTTGTATGTGCAGCGCGTGGCTCGCACTGTCAGAGGAAATACTGCCCTATGCGTCGCCTAAATGCACTCTTATTTATACAAACAGCTGGTTAATCAAGGGCATTGAGGAGGGAGGCGGCTGCGAATTCCATATATCTCCAGAGCTCATCTTTAAGTTCAGGGCCGCATTCGATCTCATCCACGGCCGATTTCATGCACCGAAGCCATGCATCGTGCTCTACCTGAGAGATGTGAAAGCCAGCATGGCGCATCCGAAGCCTGGGATGTCCTCTCTGCTCTGAATAAGTTTTGGGTCCTCCCCAGTATTGCTCCAGAAACATCATTAATCTATTAGCTGCTTCATGTAAATCTGACTCAGGGTACATCGGCCTAAGTATTGGATCGATCGCTACAAGAGCATAAAAGTGTGAAACCAGATTTTCAAAAGTTTGGTGGCCACCAATTGCTTCATAGAAATTCGCAGAAGGTTGGTCGATACTCATGATGTAGAAAAGTTAGCGAGTGAGCTTGCGATAAGTAACGCGGTGAGGCCGAGCAGCATCCACACCTAAACGCTTAATCTTGTTCTCTTCATATGATTCAAAGTTACCTTCAAACCAGAACCACTGCGAGTCACCTTCGTAAGCAAGAATATGTGTTGCGATGCGATCTAGGAACCAGCGATCGTGAGAGATCACTACTGCGCATCCGGGAAATTCAAGAAGTGCGTTTTCAAGTGAACCAAGTGTTTCAACATCAAGGTCGTTTGTTGGTTCATCTAGAAGCAAAAGGTTCCCACCCATTTTAAGTGTGAGAGCAAGATTCAGGCGGTTTCTCTCTCCACCTGAAAGGACACCAGCAGGTTTTTGTTGATCAGGACCTTTAAAACCAAAAGCTGAAACATATGCACGCGATGGCATCTCAACATTTCCAACCTTCATAAAGTCCAGACCATCTGAAACGACTTCCCATAATGATTTCTTAGGATCAATTCCCTCACGTGACTGATCAACATATGAGATCTTTACAGTCTCACCAATTTTTACACTTCCTGAATCAGGTTGCTCGAGTCCAAGAATTGTTTTAAATAAGGTTGTCTTTCCAGCACCGTTAGGACCAATTACGCCAACAATTCCATTGCGAGGCAGTGTAAATGAGAGGTCATCAATGAGAAGACGATCTCCAAAACCCTTCTTAAGATTCTCTACCTCAACTACAACGTTTCCAAGGCGGGGACCCATAGGAATTTGAATCTCTTCAAAATCAAGTTTGCGAGTCTTATCTGCCTCTGCTGCCATCTCTTCATAGCGAGCAAGACGAGCCTTTGATTTAGTCTGGCGACCCTTTGCATTCATACGAACCCATTCGAGTTCTTCAGTCAACCGCTTTGCACGCTTAGCATCTTTCTGTCCTTCAATTTTTAAACGAGTAGATTTTGTTTCAAGATATGTTGAGTAATTTCCTTCGTATGGATATGCCCGGCCACGGTCGAGTTCTAAGATCCACTGCGCAACATTGTCTAGGAAATAACGATCGTGGGTAATTGCCACAACGGTTCCTGGATATTTTGAGAGATGCTGCTCAAGCCATAGAACTGATTCAGCATCTAAGTGGTTAGTTGGTTCATCAAGAAGTAGAAGATCGGGAGCTTGAAGCAAGAGTTTGCAGAGAGCAACACGGCGGCGCTCACCGCCAGAGAGCACCTTCACATCAGCATCAGCTGGTGGACAACGAAGAGCATCCATAGCTTGCTCTAATTGTGAATCTAAATCCCATGCATTGCGATGATCGAGCTGCTCTTGAAGAGCTCCCATTTCGGCAAGTAATTTGTCGTAGTCAGCATCAGGGTTAGCCATCTCATCACTAATTGCATTGAATCGATTAAGCATTCCAATCGTCTCGCTTACGCCCTCTTGCACATTTTCTAAAACATTTTTCTCTTCATCGAGTGGAGGTTCTTGAAGCAAAATTCCGACTGTGTATCCAGGACTCAAAAACGCTTCACCATTTGAGGCTGTTTGTAGTCCGGCCATAATTTGAAGAACGGTTGATTTACCAGCGCCATTTGGTCCAACAACGCCAATTTTGGCCCCTGGATAGAAGGCAAGGGTCACATCATCGAGAATTACCTTCTCGCCATGCGCTTTACGCGCCTTCTTCATCGTATAAATGAACTCAGCCATGCGGTGAACCTTATCGGTTAGAATTATGTTGTTCTAACACGTGAAAATCTCACGCACATATGCGCCTGTAGCTCAGTCGGATAGAGCACTCGCC
>CAIUHY010000095.1 GCA_903899145.1 uncultured Actinomycetes bacterium | reverse complement strand
AGTTATCCCCTGTTTCTCCACAGACTTATCAACAACTAGATGCATTAATTGTGGCATTTCTCTTTGATTATCGTGGGAAATTGCCATAAGTTTCGAACACCAAATCTTCGGATAACCGTTTGGTGTCGGCAAGGGGAAGGCCGGCAACAAATCGTGCGCCCGGAGATTTGGCTTTTTAATGCGCCGAGCTCAATTACTTGAAAGTTAAATCAATCCTGAGAGATCGTCGGGAACCGTAGTACTTGCCAAGAAGGCGGCAGGGTCAGCCAAGTCAGCAGAAGTTGGAAGCAAAGTTGCATCTTCCCAACGATGATCACGAATCTCGGCACCGCCATTTACCCCGCCACCCAAAGAATAAATTTCATTCCAGAAATTTGTGCACTCGCGCATTTTTCTTGGACTTACTTCTAAACCAAGAAGTGTTGCAAAGAGTTGTTGTGTTGGGCTCGCAGAGATTCTCTTACGTCTATGAGTTTCAGATAGTTGTGGAAAAGATGGAAGGCGATCTTGGGCAGAGATTGCCGTGATGTGATCAATCCATCCTTCGATGAGTGCTAGCGCCATCTCAAGTCTTTCAAGTGCTGCGCTTTGAGCAGGACTTTGCTCTGGTTGGAACATTCCTTGGTTAATTGCCAAGGTAATTGATTGCGGATTAGAGATATCTAATTCACCAGAGTCCATAGCGCTCTGCGCTTGGTCTTGAATTGCCTGAACATCAACTGTGATTCCTTTGCCATAGGCGGTGATGAGATCTTGAAGGTAATTAGGAAGCCATGGAGTGTGAGAGAACAAACGTTCTGCTGCAATCTCACGAAGCGCTAAGTAGATAGCAACCTCTTGCTCAGGAATATCTAAGCCTTCGGCCCATGCTGTGATATTTATGGGGATCAAATGAATCCCTGATTTTTCAAAGAGTGGCACTGCAACATCATGTGATCCAGTTACTCCAACAGCGAGGGCGCCAATTGATTGCCCAAGTTGGTTTGCGATTAATTGCCCCATAAACCCGCGCATCATGGGCAAAAATGCATTGACATTAAATGTCATTCCAGCGGGCACACCTGGCATTCCCTCTAAGCCTTCAGGCAAGCCAATATTTCCATTCTCATCAGCACCTGCCCCCGTCATATCGGTCATGACTTTGGCAAGAGCGCCAGCCATCCCTTCAGCTAGAGGTTCAACAAGCTTTTGCCATCCTGGGATGCAAAATTCCAACCACTCTTTTCGTGTCCAAGTGATATCTGCATTCACCGCGCTCATAGGGAAAGTCGTGCGCTCTTGGATCCAGTTTCCAGCAATATCAACTGCTTCTTGAATTTTTAGCGCATCACTTTTGCCAACAGGTAAGTCGTTGTGCGTGCTGAGATATTTCCGAGCACTCTCTCGTAGGATTTCTGTTTGCAACATAGGAGTACCAGGGGCACTTTGGAAACTAGAGAACTCAGATCCAAAGAAACCTTCATTAGGGGTGAAGCCAAAACCACTCACCGATTACTCCCTCTGATTCGTCTCATATAGTTAAAACAAATTCTTACCCATAAATCATCCCGCGAATTCACCTTATCCACATCTTTTCCGCCCGGGTGCTTCATTGGGAAAATCTAATATGAGGTGGGCTAAGGTTAGTGACATGTTCAGCGCACTTAGCTCCTTGCATCAAGGCTCCCAGATTCATGCAAGTTCGACTGCCTTTGCCGCCTTGATCTGGTGGATCGTTCCTGTGATTGCGGTGACTGTCGCCATTGGGTACGTGATTTGGACCTCTAAGTTCAAAGAGAAGTTCGATAACGAGACAAATCGTTCCGTTGGCAGTTTCCAGAAATTTCAGAACACACTGCGTGAGCCACCTGCCGAGTAGAGTTAAACCATGAGTTCATTCCAGTTCCCCAATAATCCCTTCGGTAATGGAAGAACACCTCGTCCGCCAAGAAGTGGTGCACCACGTAAGCCAGGACCACTCGCCTTCACTCTTATTGCCCTTATCGTTATCTTGGTTATCTTGGTTTCACTCACTGGCTTTTATACAGACCTCTTATGGTTTCGCTCAGTAAATTTCACAAAGGTATGGAGTACCACCCTTGCTACAAAAATTGAACTCTTCCTTGCCTTTGGCTTAGCCACCTCAGCAGTTATTACTAGCAATATTTTTATTGCCTACAAAAGACGTCCTATTTATGTTCCTATTGCCGTAGAACCAGATAATTTTGAGAGATACCGCGGACAGATTGACTCGGTAAAGCGTTATGTTCTTGCTGGTATTGGGGTTGTTATTTTTTACTTTGCAGGCATGACTGGAACAAAGTTATGGCAAATATGGTTGCCATTTAAGAACTCAACAAACTTTGGCGTTCAAGATCCGCAGTTCCACATGGACATCTCTTTCTTTGTATTCCGTTTGCCAATGTGGAAATCGCTAATTTCCTGGGGAATCTCAACACTTGTTATAGCAATTCTTGCCACACTTGCCGTGCATTACCTCTATGGAGGAATTCGTCCTCAAGTTTCACAGGACCGCACAACAGTCACAGCACGCGTGCAACTCTCTGTACTGCTGGGCATATTGGTTTTGATTAAAGCAGCTGCGTATTGGTTTGACCGTTTTGATCTAGCACTTCACAAAGGAAGTTTACTCACAGGACTTTCTTACACGGATGTGAATGCAGTTCTTCCAGCAAAAGCAATCTTGGCCGGAATAGCGGTTATCTGTGCGCTTCTTTTCTTTGCAAACATCATTCGTCGTTCTTGGGTGCTCCCATCTGCAGGAATCGCGCTCCTTGTTATCTCTGCAGTACTTATTGCAGGTGTATATCCAGCAGCCATCCAAACATTTACCGTTAAGCCAAGTGAATCCAACAAAGAAGCACCGTATATTTCGCGCAATATTGCAGCTACTCAAGCTGCGTATGGGCTAACAAGTTCAACAGTAACCGTGAAGGAGTATCCAGCGGTTATCTCAGCGCAACCTGGACAGTTCGCTAAAGACACTTCAAATATTGCTAATGCGCGCTTACTTGATCCCAATGTGCTGCCGGCAACCTTCCGCCAATTGCAACAGATCAAGCCATATTACACATTTCCAGATGCACTCGATGTTGATCGCTATAACGTCAGTGGCAAGAAGCAAGATATGGTCGTTGCAGTTCGTGAATTAAATATTGCAGGTAGCCCTGTCCAGAATTGGATTAACGATCATTTGGTTTATACCCACGGATTTGGATTTGTTGCCTCACCTACAAATATTGTCGTTGCTGATGGAAAGCCAAGCTTTAGCGTCGGAAATATTCCTGCATCTAATGGCTTAGGCGTATTCCAACCTCGTATTTATTTTGGCGAAAATGTTCCTGGATATTCCATCGTTGGTGGAACAGCTAAGAGCACACCAACTGAACTTGATTATCCTGATGACGCTCAAGCAACCGGGCAGCAGAACTACACCTACCAAGGTAGTGGCGGCGTTCCCATGGGAAGCCTCTTTGACCGCCTGCTCTTTGCTATTAAATATAAAGATCAGCAGATCTTGCTTTCAAATTTGATTAATAAGGATTCAAAAATTTTATACAACCGTGCCCCAATGGCGCGCGTTCAAAAGGCAGCTCCATGGTTAACGTTGGATGGAAATGAATATCCAGCAATTGTTAATGGGCATGTTGTTTGGATTATTGATGGCTACACGACAAGTGCTGGATATCCATATTCGGCAGTTGTGAATATGGCTGATGCGAGTCAAAACTCTGTTACACAAAATGCAGCATCTGTACAGACCTTGCCGAACCAGAATATTAATTACATTCGTAACTCTGTAAAAGCAACAGTTGATGCATTTAGTGGCCAAGTCACTTTGTACCAATGGGATACAACAGATCCAGTACTCAAGACCTGGAGTAAGGCTTATCCAGGAACAGTTCAGCCAAAGAGTGCTATTTCACCAGCCCTGCTTCAACATCTTCGCTACCCCGAAGGAATGTTTGAGATTCAGAGCAGCATCTTGGCGACATATCACGTAAATAATCCAAGTGCGTATTATGGCGGACAAGATTTCTGGCGTGTGCCATCTGACCCATCATCTATCGGAGCTAACGCTGGAAATCAGCCTCCCACCTATCAAACGATGCAATTGCCAGGGACTACGTCAACAGCATTCACATTGTCAGCTTCATTCGTTCCACGTGGTGGAAGACAGAATCTGACCGCATTCGTTCAGGTTGATTCAGACCCTGGACCAAATTATGGAAAAATGACTGTTCTCGAATTACCGCGTTCAACAAATATTTCTGGTCCTTCTCAAGTTGCTTCAAACTTTGAAGCAAAACCTGATGTTGCCCAGACGCTTTCGTTGCTGCGCCAAGGCGGTTCAGATGTTGTGCTTGGAAATATGTTAACTCTGCCTGTTGGCGGTGGACTTCTCTATGTTCAACCGGTCTATGTTCGCGCAACATCAAACGCATCTTCATTCCCCCTTCTACAAAAAGTTTTGGTCTCCTTTGGTGATCAAATTGGATTTGGAAACACACTTCAAGATGCATTAAACCAAGTATTAGGTGGATCATCTGGTGTTGTTATTAATAACAGTCCAACTGGCGCAGGATCAACACCAACAACTGGTTCAACTTCATTAAAACAAGCACTTGCAAATGCACAATCTGCGATTGCTGCTTCTAACCAAGCTTTAAAAAATGGTGATTTTGCTGCATATGGTGTGGCACAAAATCAATTAAAGGCAGCTATTGCTGCTGCTATTGCTGCGCAAGGCAAGTAATTACCTCGTTTTGGGTAATTGGGAGTTATCTCCTAAGATTGCACTACCGACGCGGGGTGGAGCAGCTCGGTAGCTCGCTGGGCTCATAACCCAGAGGTCATAGGTTCAAATCCTGTCCCCGCTACTATGAAATACCTT
>CAIUHY010000094.1 GCA_903899145.1 uncultured Actinomycetes bacterium | reverse complement strand
TTCAGGCGCCGGGCCAGATCGATAGGAAACAATTACCGTATCCCCTGTTGCCTCAAAGGAACGAGCTATAGCCAATCCGATTCCTCGATTGCCTCCAGTAATAAATACAACCCGAGATGATGCTGGCGTGGTTTGTGTCATAGATGCAGATTATCTGTTACTCACCCGTACCCAAAAGAGGCGCGAGATGTCCACGGGTCATAGGCTTGCCCCATGGCCCACAAACCAAATAAGCAGGTGCATGCCATCACTAGCGCCCAAGAAGGTCTAACAGTCGATCAGAAATCTCGTCAACGCAAATATTTCATATCAATGATGATTCGTACGGGATGCTTTATAGCAGCAGTCTTTTTACCAAACCCATACCGGTGGATAGCTATGACAGGCGCCGTGACTCTGCCATATATTGCAGTAGTTGTTGCAAATGCCGGCCGTGAAACAATCCTTGGAAAAAATGCAATTATGCGGGAGGCCCGCAAAGGTATTTCAGGAAATCAAAAAGACTAAAGAGCGCCCGTACTCAAAACTTGTCGTTGATATAGATCAAAGTACAAGCCCCCTTGAGCAACCAAAGCATCGTGTTTACCTGATTCAACAAGGTAGCCATTTTCTAAAACAAGAATCTGATCTGCCTTTTGAACGGTTGAAAGTCTGTGAGCGATAACAATGCTTGTACGTCCAACCAGTGCTTTTTCAAGTGCAGCTTGTACAAGGGCCTCATTTTCAGAATCTAAGTGAGCGGTTGCTTCATCTAAAATAACAATGCTCGGGGCTTTAAGTAAGAGTCTGGCAATAGCTAAGCGCTGTTTTTCTCCACCAGATAGCCGGTGCCCTCTCTCTCCAACTATTGTTTCTAAACGATTTGGCAGGGAGGTAATAAATTCCCACATCTGAGCTGCTTCACAAGCAGACTGAATTTGTGCCAGGGTTGCATCGGGATTGGCATATCGAAGATTCGCTTCAATAGTGTCATGAAACATATGAGAGTCTTGGGTAACAACACCAATTTCATTACGAAGTGAGTCGAGAGTGATCTCCTTAATATCTATTCCATCTATAGAAATACTTCCTTTAGTTACATCATAAAGACGAGGAATCAATCCAGAGATAGTACTTTTACCCGCACCAGATGGGCCAACAATTGCAGTAAGTGTTCCGGGGGCACATGTGAAACTTAAATCTTTAATTACTACCCCAGAATCTACAATCTCTTTTTTCGCAACCATTTCAAGTGAAGCAAGTGAAATCTCATCCGCTGTTGGATATTTAAACTCAACATGATCAAAGACCACTGAGGGCTTTGATGCTTTGATCTGCCTTGCTCCAGGATTGTCTTTGACCATTGGTTCAAGATCTAATACTTCAAAAACGCGCTCAAATGAAACAAGAGCGGTCATGACATCTACCCGAACATTTGTCAGAGAAGTAATAGGTCCATAAAGCCGGGCAAGAAGTGTGGTTATGGCAAGTAATGAACCAACAGTTATGGCGCCTGAGATTGCGAGGTGCCCCCCGACTCCATAGGCAATTGCCGTAGCGATAGAGGCAACAGAGAGAATTGAGACAAAGAAAATTCGATTCAGAAGAGCGATTTCAATTCCGATATCAGCTACTCGTCTAGCCCTTTTATTAAAACCAAGGCTTTCTGCTCCTCTCTTTCCGTAAAGAAGAACTAGTAGCGCTCCTGAGACGTTAAAACGTTCCGTCATCATTGAAGACATCTCCGCATTTGTGTTAAACGACTCTCGGGTCAGATTCTGAATTTTGCGGCCTACCCACTTAGTCGGATAAATAAATGCGGGTAAAAGCAAAAGTGAAAGCAAGGTAATTTGCCAAGAGAGGGTAAACATCGCGCCCGCCACAAGAGTCAATGTCAGTACGTTACTAACAACACCGGAAAGAGTGTCAGTAAAGGCGTTTTGTGCTCCAATAACATCTGAATTAATACGAGAGATGAGTGCGCCTGTTTGGGTTCTAGTGAAGAAAGCAATGGATTGTGTTTGAATGTGTGCAAATACCTTGGTACGCATTTCATAGATGAGGCCTTCACCAATTCGAGCTGAAAACCAACGCCCCACGAGGTTTGTTGCACTATCTGCAATCGCTAAAACGCCAACTAGAATCGCAAGCACTGTAACAACGTGATATTTCTTGGGTATGACACCCTGGTCAATAAGATTTCGGAGAATTAGAGGTGTCGATACGGTGAGCAGGGCATCTAAAACAATAGTAATCAGGAAGCAAAAAAGATAGAACTTAAATGGACGAGCAAACTCCCATATGCGAGTCAATGTTCCCTTTTTAAGTTTTGTATTTTTAACTGATGAATCGCGTGTCAAAGAACGCATAGCCATATGCGCGTTCATGCCACCACCACGCATAGACATTAATGAAGCCCCTTTAAGAAATTAAAGAAAATTAAACAGTAAAACCAATAGCTCGAAGCTGTTCACGGCCTTCATCTGTAATCTTATTTGGGCCCCAAGGCGGCATCCATACCCAATTGATTTTTACATCAGAGGTGAGGTCCGCTAGAACTTGGCGGGCTTGATCTTCAATAACATCTTGCAATGGGCATGCTGCCGAAGTAAGCGTCATATCCAATACTGCGATGTTGCCTTCATCGACCTTCATGTCATAGACCAAGCCAAGATCGACAACGTTGATCCCTAGTTCAGGGTCAATGACATCTTTCATTGCCTCAGTAATTTCATCGAGTGTTGCTAATTTTTCAGACATTTACTCCCCCTGCTTGTATCGCTGCATCTTTGAAAGCCATCCAACCTAACAGTGCGCA
>CAIUHY010000093.1 GCA_903899145.1 uncultured Actinomycetes bacterium | reverse complement strand
TCGCCTTCTTGCCACGAGCGGTGCTGTCGACTCCCCTGACTCTAAGACCATAACCAACATTTTCTAGGGCGGTCATATTTGGAAAAAGGGAATATGCCTGAAAAACCATCCCTATGTTGCGCTTATTAGCGCCAACATTTGTCATCGGCTTGCCATCAATCTTTACCAAACCGGTGTGATCTTTATCGATACCAGCCAAAATTCTTAGGGCAGTAGTTTTGCCGCATCCTGACGGACCTAACAATGAAATTAGCTCTCCAGGATGGAGGACAAGACTAAAGTCACGGAGGGCGGTAATGCTGCCGAAACTTCGCGTGACTGACTCAAACTCGACAACGCTGCCATGAGACTTATTAGACATTTACAGATACCTTTCTTAGGCTGCGAATTTTTGGAAGGAAGACAATGAGAAGGAGTACAACCCATGCTCCAATGAGAGTCGATACGGAAAGAGCGATAGATCCCAATATGTTCTCTTGCGAAACGTTTGTGACCCATGTTGGGAAGGTATTGAAGTGTAAGAGTGAAGCAAGAGCGTATTCACCAAGAGAGAGAGCGATTGATATAAAAAGGGCACCTGTAACGGCGGAACGAATTGCAGGGACAATTACTAAACGCAAGGTCGTCAATCCACTAGCTCCGAGAGATTGAGAAGCCTCAACTAACGTTGAGAGCGAAATCGACTGCAACCCGATATCTACAGCGCGATAAACGTAGGGCATCGACACGATGACATAAAAGAAGCAGAGTTCATAAGGGGTTGACTGCAACCACTTCGGCATTGAAATCTGTGCGCCAATGGCTAGAGACACAACTGGAACCACTATGGGCACTAGACAGACAAATTCAATAAGTCTGCGCCATCTCTTCCCCCCAAGGTGGAGAAAGACAACTGTTGGAACCATCAAAACCATCACCAATAGTGCTGTGACAGCCGCTAGGCGAAGTGAGACTCCAAGATTGGTATAAAACCCTTGCTGCTGGAAGATCCAACGAAAGTTGACTAATGAATGGCCAGCGCCGTTCACGCCTCTTAATGCATAGCCAAATGCTCCCAAAAGCGGGGCGATAAAAAAGAATGCGGCGAAAATCAGTGTGAAGATATTGAACTTTGATAATTTTCTCATGAACGCCTCTTTGAAAATCGAAGAAGGGCCAAGTAGGCAGCGATTACCACTACTGACACTGCAACCATTCCCATCGCCAATGCATCACCCAAATTGGCTTCACTCGGAATCACGTTGCCATCAACTAGCGTGCCAATTACCAATGGAACGAGCGGAAGATTACCGATTGTCATCGCACGAGCAGTTGCATAGGCAGAGAACGAGCTTGCAAAGAGCAACAAGGTGGCGGAAAGAAACGCTGGGATCAAGGTAGGAATTGCGACATACCGCAGGTACTGGAAGTGGCTTCCACCAAGGGAATCATTCGCCTCTGCCCACTCCTTCTTCATATTCTCCATAGCGGGAGTGAAGATAATTACCATCAAAGGAATTTGGAAGAATCCATAGACAAATAAGATTCCCCAGAAATTGAAGATATCGAAAGAGCCAGCATAGATATCCCAATGCAACCACAATAAGAATTTCGTGATCAAGCCATCTTGACCATAAGCAGCGATGAACATGAAGGCAAGAGGCACTCCACCAGTATTTGCGAGTACTCCCGATGCGCTACTAATCAGCGAACGAAAAGTTCCGGAAGTTCGTACCAACGCTGCAGATATGGCCGCACCACAGAATCCAGCGATGAGGGCTGAAAGAAATGCGAGTTTAAACGAGGTGATAAACGCCTCTCGATAAATTCCGGTGAAGAGCTCGCGGTAAACAGCAAAAGTGATGTGGTTGTGATTGTCATGCAGTGAGGCGCGAAAAATTGCGCTTAGAGGCCATGCCAAGAAAATGCCAGCAAAGGTGAGTATGGGGAGTAATCCCAGAAAAGTCTTGGGGAATTTAAAACCCAAAAAGAGGTTCTGGCGGCGATTGCTCGCCGTCAGAACCTCTTCGGTTTGTATTTGTGTGGTCAAGAGCTACTTAGATCTTAGGCCATGTGGTCTTTAGGACTGCAACGGCTGCAAGTTGCTGAGCAATCGTTGGAACCGCTGTAGCTCCTGAAGTTCCAAGAATTACATTAGGAGCAGCAACTAGAACCTTGTGTGATGCCATTACGGAACCAAGGATTGGAGCAGCACCACCTAGGCGGAAGATATTCTGTCCACCCATAAGTGAATTGAACAATGTGCTTCCCTTTTCGGTGCCCTGTTGTAGGTTGTAAGGATCTTGTCCATCTAGATCCTTAGCAAGGAGACCCTTCTTCTCTGACATCATGAACTCAACCCAGAGACGAGCAGAAGCTGGATGTGGAGCGTTCTTGTTGATACCGAAGATGTATGGAGTTCCTGTTACAGCAGCATCAGAAGGGAAAACATACTTCAAAGTTGTACCAGCCTTTGCAGCTTGAGCTGCAACTCCTGGAGCGTTGAAGGACCAATCGGTCCATGCCTTCGTCTGACCTGATACAACTGAAGCAGCTGTAGCTGGGGCAGATGAGAGATTGCCAGCAAGCTTAAGCTTGTGGAAGAAGTTGACGCCTGGTGTGACGTTATCAAGAGATCCACCGTTTGCCACTGATGCGGCCAAAACGGTCATAAGTGACTCTTGAGCGCCTGTTGGGTCTCCAGCGATTCCTACTGAGTGCTTGAATGCAGGGTTTAGAAGGTCCTTGAATGACTTAGGAGCGACCTTGTTCTTGGCGTTGTATCCAATGACGATCTGTCCTGAGTAGTTACCGAACCAAAGTCCTGTTGAATCTTTCCACGTTGCGGGAATGTCATTCCAGGTCTGGACCTTGTATGGAGCAAAAATTGATACGCCAGCTGAATCTGCTGTGTCAACGATGTGTGAAGCACCGATATCGACGACATCTGGTTGAGTCGCAGCCGGGGCTGTCTTGATCAAGTTGATTTCATAAGCTGAAGAACCGTTGGGATTGTCATCAGCGATGTTGATACCGAATGCTGCCTTAAATGAATCTAGAGCGTCACCGTAGTCGGCCCAGTTACGAAGAATTGTTGTGAGGTTAAGTGCACCCTCTTTTTGAGCTTCTGCAACAAGAGCATCCATACCGCCACAAGCAGTGATATCACCGCAAGTTGCCCAGTTGGTGTCGGCAGAAGCTGTTTGTGCAGAAACTGTAGGGAGTATTGCAACAGCGATTGCTGCAACCACTCCAAATACGAATTGCTTACGCATTAGTCCCCCTTAAGGATTAAGTGGGTACAGACAACTCATACCGGTTAACGATTGGGGGATTTTTTGATGGTATCTAGGTGACACTTAGGTAAACAATGGGAATTTACTGGGCGGACTATTTAGCCTTAATTAATCAGCGCCAACATTTGCTTTACTGAGGTGGCTACGTCGGTAGCCCCGGCATCCCATAATTCGTCCTCGGAATGAGTGCCTGAAGTGACTCCAAGTATCACTGCGGCCCCTGCGGATGCACCAGCGGCCATATCAGATTGAGTATCTCCCGCAACTGCTA
>CAIUHY010000092.1 GCA_903899145.1 uncultured Actinomycetes bacterium | reverse complement strand
TTCAGTCTGCTTCATTATGGCTCTTAAGGGACTTTCATCTCCTAAGTCAGCACGCCGAGGCAATCTCATTGGTGCATTTGGAGCGACTGTCGCAACTGTGCTGGTTTTCTTTGAGCCAGGCTCATCGCATCACCATATAGCCCTCATTCTTGGCGCGGTTCTCTTTGGTGTTGTTGTGGGCGTACCTGCTGCTCGTAAGATTCAAATGACGCAGATGCCACAGCTCGTTGCACTCTTTAACGGTGTTGGAGGCGGAGCTGCGGCTCTTGTTGCGGTTGTTGAATACCTCAAGCTTGGATCAACTGCTGGTACTGCAGATGTCATAGCAACGGTCTTTACCGTAATCGTTGGCTGCGTTTCATTTTCTGGCTCAATCATTACATTCTTAAAGCTCCAGGAGCTCATGACAACTCGTCCTGTTGTTTTCCCTGGAGGACGTTTTGTTATCGCAGGAACTTTAGTTGGTGTACTTGGCACTGCCGGTTGGGTTATTAACTCACTGGGCACTGCCCCTCTTCTTATTATGGGAGCACTTGCACTTGCCTTTGGTGTGCTCTTTGTTCTGCCAGTAGGCGGAGCAGATGTTCCGATTGTTATCTCACTATTGAACGCATTTACGGGTTTAACTGTTGCTGCAAGTGGTTATGTATTACAAGCAACATTGCTGATCGTTGCAGGAACGCTCGTTGGCGCATCAGGAACAATCTTGACCCGGCTTATGGCTACTGCGATGGGCCGCTCACTCTTTGGAACTCTCTTTGGCGCGTTTACCGCTAAACCTCAAGCGGCAAGTGAAGTTGGTGAAGCACGCCCAGTGAAATCTGGTTCTGCTGAAGATGTCGCAATTCTTCTTAACTACGCCCAGCGCGTTGTAATTGTTCCTGGTTTTGGTTTAGCTGTTGCTCAAGCACAACATACTGTTCGGGAATTGGCAGATTTGCTCACATCTAAAGGCATTGATGTTGCTTATGGAATTCACCCAGTTGCAGGACGTATGCCAGGTCATATGAATGTGCTCCTTGCTGAAGCAAATGTTCCTTATGATCAGCTAGTTGAAATGGATGAAATAAACCCAACGTTCCCACAAACCGATGTCGTCTTAGTAGTTGGCGCAAATGACGTTGTTAACCCCGCAGCAAAAACAACTCCAGGGTGCCCAATTTATGGAATGCCAATTTTGGATGTTGCTCAAGCCGGAAATGTCATCTTCCTTAAGCGTTCAATGCGCCCTGGCTTTGCAGGTATTGAAAATGAGCTGCTCTATGATGCAAAGACCACCTTACTCTTTGGAGATGCTAAAGAATCACTCACAAAAGTCGTGAGCGCACTAAAAAATCTGTAGGTGGCAGATCTCAAGGCTTTAGGTAGGGTTGGATGATGCCGGAGAAGCGACCGCCTTTTTTTAAAGAATCCCGTGAGCGGGTTTTGATAGCCGGAGTTTCAATTCTTGCCGTGCTTGCTGCTTTTGAAGTTGGACAGACATATCAACAGCATAAACATCCGCAGAGTCTGGCGGATCAAGTAATTTCTCGAATTACATCGGGTGAACCACGCTCTCCGCAGGCAGGTGTACTCAATCAAGCAGCGATTGAAGCAATGTTAAAAGTTACTGGAGATAGGTGGTCGAACTATTTCCCGACTACATCCGCATCTACTTTTGATCAATCACTTGAAGGTCAATACAGTGGAGTTGGAATTTGGCTTCGTAAATCAGAATCAGGACTTCTTGAAGTATCTAGCGTCCAGCCAAAATCTCCTGCGGCAAATGCCAAGATAGAAGTACTTGATAGATTATCTAACATAGATGGCGCTGATGTCAGCGGTGAATCAGTTTCTAATGCAATTGCAGCCCTGCGAGGAATAGCTGGATCAACTGTTACTTTAGATTTTGTTAGAAATAAGATCAGATACAGAGTTTTAGTAACTCGCTCAAATGTTCTTACCGGCGATGTCACTGCTGTTGCCTTGAGCAAAAATATTGTTGATATCCAAGTATCTTCCATTTCGATGCATACCGCAGATGATGTCGCTGCCGCGCTTGTAAAGTACCCCCACAGCAATGGTGTAGTACTTGACCTGCGCGATAATCCTGGTGGCATTTTGAGCCAAGCAGTTTCTATTGCCTCACAGTTTTTACCAAAAGGAGCAATTGTTTCTTATGATCCGAAAGATGGACCAGAACAAATTTTGCAATCTACAAATCTCTCCCCAGATCCCGCCCCTCTGGTTGTTCTGATCAATAAAGGTACGGCGAGCTCTGCTGAAATTATTGCTGGTGCCCTTCAAGATCGAAATAGAGCGGTCATTCTTGGCTCACGAAGTTATGGCAAAGGAACGGTCCAAGAAATCACAACTCTTAGCGATGGTTCTCAGCTAGAAATTACAGTCGCTAATTACCAACTGCCTTCCGGGCGTACTATTGACCGAAAAGGAATCACGCCAGATTTAGAAGCAAATGACCCAGGTGAAATTGCGAAAGCAGTATCAATTCTTGGTGGATTAACGGCAGGAAGTAAGTAGCACCCCTGTACCCTTAAGCAATTAAGGAATTGCATCAGGAGGTGATGAAATGGTGAAAGAAATTGGGCGAAAGCTCATTGCGCAGAATAAGACTGCCCGTCATGACTATTTCATTGAGGATGTATGGGAATGTGGAATTGTTTTAACTGGCACTGAAGTGAAATCACTTCGCGCCGGCCGCGCCTCACTTATAGATGGCTTTGCCATGATGAATCATGGGGAACTCTGGCTTAGTAACGTTCACATCCCTGAATACACCGAAGGAACATGGAATAACCACACCCCAAGGCGTGATCGAAAACTTTTGATGCATAAAAAAGAGATTAATAAGATTGCTGGAATTATCAAACAAGGTGGTTTAACCCTTGTTCCTCTCTCTCTTTACTTTAAAGATGGAAAAGCAAAGATTGAATTAGCACTTGCAAAGGGTAAGAAGGCCCATGATAAGCGCCAGAGTTTGAAAGAGAAGGAAGCAAACCGTGAGATGACGCGCGAGCTATCTCGTAGAACTTCTGGAAAAGCAGGCTAGTTTCACCAGTAATTAACGCTTTCATGTAATTTAAATTACAATGAGTACGCAACCTAACCCATGGGGGTGAACGGTCTCGACTTTAGATGTTGGGGCAGAGGAAGCGGGCCGAGGAAGCCGGGATGATCTCGTTAACCAATAACCCTGGCAACACTATAAGCGCCAGTACAACTGCCGCTGATTTCTCACTCGCTGCATAAGCGATAGAAATCCGTTAGACCGAGTGCGCCTTCGACTCGGAGCCTAACGTCGTTAGAGGGCTTACCTTGTTGCAATGTTGCGGGTGCAACCGGGGAAATTAACTGCAAATGAGTTCGTTGACTACATGTTCGTGTGAGAGTCAGGACTGAGAAGACGTTTAGCGAACTACGCCCGTAGAAGCTCT
>CAIUHY010000091.1 GCA_903899145.1 uncultured Actinomycetes bacterium | reverse complement strand
TTGTGCTGGTGGCGCTGTTTACTCACCTGCAATTACAGATTTCACCATCATGGTTGACCAAACGTCTCATATGTTTATTACCGGTCCAGATGTCATCAAAGCTGTAACTGGTGAAGAAGTTGGAATGGAAGAACTTGGTGGGGCTAATACTCATAACGCCAAGACAGGTAACTCACATTACTTAGCTGAGAATGAAGATGCTGCACTTGAATATGTAAAGGCGCTACTTTCATTTTTGCCAAGTAATAACCTAGATGACGCACCGGTTTTGAGAGCTACTGAATCTCAAGACATCTCACCATCGGATAGAGCCCTTGATTCTTTGATCCCTGACAATCCAAATAAGCCATATGACATGCGAATTTTGGTTGAAGCGCTTCTAGATGAAGCAGATTTCTTGGAAGTCCATGCACTCTTTGCTCCTAATATTTTGGTAGGTTTTGGAAGAGTTGAGGGAAAATCTGTTGGCATTATCGCTAATCAGCCTCAGCACTTTGCCGGAACGCTAGATATTGATGCAAGTGAAAAGGCGGCTCGTTTCGTGCGCACGTGCGATGCATTTGGAATCCCTGTTATAACTCTTGTCGATGTACCCGGATTCTTGCCTGGTACAGAGCAAGAATGGAATGGAATCATTCGCCGCGGGGCAAAACTGATTTATGCATACGGTGAAGCATCTGTTCCTCTTGTCACAGTTATTACGCGCAAAGCATATGGCGGTGCTTATATCGTGATGGGCTCAAAGCATTTAGGTGCAGATATCAACCTTGCATGGCCATCTGCACAAATTGCCGTTATGGGAGCACAGGGCGCTGTAAATATTCTTCACCGCAAAGAGATTGCAGAAAAGCCAGCAAAGGCAACTGAACTTGTATCAGAGTATGAGGAAGAGTTGCTTAATCCTTATATTGCTGCAGATCGTGGATTTATCGATGCAGTTATTGAACCACATACAACTAGATCTCAAATTACTAAGGCACTAGCTGCTCTTGCTAATAAACGTGTTGACCTTCCAACTCGTAAGCATGGAAACATTCCACTCTAATGGCACACAGTGAAGGTTTCCCCCGTGAGTTTAAAAAACTCGGGTTCACAATCCATAGTGGTACTCCTACACCTGATGAACTATTAGCACTTTCACGAGTGATTGATCATTTAGAGAAGAATCAGAATCCGGGAAAGAAATATAGAAGTTCTTGGGCAAGACTTAAGATTGCCAGTTCACTTCCAAAGCGTTGGGGAACTACTGCATCATGAGTAAAAGAATCATTCTTGCTTCAGCCTCACCATCTCGTAAGCGTTTACTTGAGTCTGTCGGAATCACGCCTGAAATCATTGTGAGTGGTGTCGATGAGGAGACGCCCGAACTTCTTACTTTGCCTCCTGCAGAATTAGTTATCGCTCTGGCTATTTTGAAAGCGCACACTGTTCATCAAAAAAATAAAGGCCTAACTAACGCGCTTATTGTTGGCTGCGATTCAACATTTGAATTTAATGGTCAATCACTGGGTAAGCCTGGGAGCACTGAGAACGCTATAGAGCGTTGTCAGATACTCAGTGGCAAGAGTGGTTATTTACACACCGGCCATAGTGTTATAGATACCGACCAAGGAATTGAAGTCTCAGACATCTCCACCTCCAAGGTGACATTTGCAAAAATGAGTGATGAAGAAATTCAAGATTATGTTGAGAGCAAAGAGCCCTTAGAAGTCGCAGGTGGATTTACTTTGGATGGGCTTAGTGCACCATTTATTACCCATATTGAAGGAGAACCCAGTGGAATCATTGGGCTTTCACTTCCCACTCTTCGCAAGATCACACTTAACCTTGGACTTAAATGGTCTGATATCTCACCTGTGAAGGCAACACGATGAGTAAAAAGATATCTGCCGTCCTCATTGCTAACCGTGGTGAAATTGCAGTCCGAGTTGCTCGTGCATGCCGTGATCATGGTGTTAAGTCGATTGCGATTTATTCTGATGAAGATCGTGACTCTCTGCATGTTGCTACCGCTGATGAGGCATTTGCACTTCATGGATTATCTGCTGCAGAAACATATCTTGATCAAACTAAAATTCTAAAAATTGCCAAAGAAGCAGGCGCTGATGCAATTCACCCGGGCTATGGTTTCTTATCTGAAAATGCTGAATTCGCGGAGCGCGTAATTAAGGCAGGGCTTGTATGGATCGGTCCTCCTCCTGCTGCAATTCGCGCACTAGGAGACAAGGTGTCTGCTCGTAAGATTGCAGCAAAGGTCGGAGCGCCACTTGTTGCTGGTACTGCAGATCCTGTTGATTCACCAGATGAAGTTATTGAATTTGCGAAAAAACATGGACTACCAGTTGCGATTAAAGCAGCACACGGTGGCGGAGGTCGCGGCCTTAAAGTTGCGTTCACTATGGAGGAAATTCCAGAGCTCTTTGCTTCGGCTGTACGGGAAGCAATCACAGGATTTGGCCGAGGTGAGTGCTTTGTCGAACGCTACCTAGATAAGCCTCGTCACGTTGAGACACAATGTTTAGTTGATTCACACGGCAATGCAGTTGTTGTGAGTACACGAGATTGTTCACTGCAACGTCGTCACCAAAAGCTAGTAGAAGAAGCTCCTGCTCCGTTTTTAAGTGAAGCACAGATCAAGCAGTTGTATGACTCAAGCAAAGCGATCATGCGTGAGGTTGGTTATGTTGGTGCTGGAACTTGTGAGTTTTTAGTTGGAAAAGATGGAACTATTTCTTTCCTTGAAGTGAATACCCGTCTGCAAGTTGAGCACCCTGTAAGTGAAGAAGTAACTGGTTTAGATCTAGTTCGCGAACAACTCAAAATTGCTTCTGGAGAAAAGATAAGCCCTATTGATCCAGTTATTCGTGGGCACAGTATTGAATTTAGAATTAATGGTGAAGATCCAGGAAACGGCTTCTTACCATCACTTGGAACAATTACTAAGTGGGAAGTTGCATCTGGTCCTGGTGTGCGCATTGATGCAGGTTTTGACCATGGCCACACAATTGGTTCGCACTTTGATTC
>CAIUHY010000090.1 GCA_903899145.1 uncultured Actinomycetes bacterium | reverse complement strand
TGCAAGAACAGAGAATCCTGCGAAGCCAAAACCAATGGCGCCGATGACCAGAATCGGTACATATGGATTCACAGATCCGACTATAGAGTGGGGATGAGCCTAAGGATAGGATCTGTGGCGCTGATCACTTGAAAAATGAACGGAGCCCCTACTTTTTAAGTAGTGCTAAAACTCCCTTACCCAAAGTGAAGGGATCGATGGGATGGACAACGACAGCATCTGCCCCCGACCATTTGGCTAGCCACTTATCTGGAGACCTTTGAATGATCACCATGATGGGAGGGCAATCAGCCATTTCATCTCGGAGTTGATGGGCAATTCCCATACCGCCTTCTGGAACTGCTTCGCTATCTAAAATGAATAGATCAACTTTATTTTTATCATCTACATATTGTCGAAGAGCCGGCGCTGTAGCGAATTCAACGATTTTATGGGCTGAAACTTCCGCAGAAAGCTTTCTTCCAAGGGCTGAAATAACAGCATGGCGCACAGTTTGATCATCTGAATAAACAATGATTGTTGGGCTTTGAACATAGGTAGATGCTTGGCGAATTGCTTCTGGGTCGCCATATACAGGAGTCGCGCCAGTTAGTACTTCTGCCTCGGTCATATTGGAAGTTTACACAACCTTAAAAGAACTACAAGGAAACGTTTAGTGCTCCCACTGCATGCTCAGGCACAAATGGGCGCATAGGCTTTTCAAATTCAACGGGCACATATACCGCACCCTGAAGAGGGCGTGGATCAACACTGCCCTTATTTGGCCACATCGACATCGCGCGCTCTGCTTGAGCAGTGATGGTCAGTGATGGATTAACTCCAAGGTTTGCTGTGACAGATGCGCCATCAACAACATGCAGCGTTGGGTAGTTCCAGACGCGGTGATAAGGATCAATTACTCCAGTTGTTGGTGAGTCACCAATGACGCAACCTCCGACAAAATGCGCGGTAAAGGGCGCGCCTACAAGATCTCCAATATGGCCTCCTGGCATGCCGCCGTTTTTCTCTGCAATTCTGCGCACAACTTCATTTGCTGCAGGAATATATGTCGCGTTTGGCTTATCTGAATCATTTTTTGAACTCAGCCGCCATCCAAAGGCGCCCTTCTTAGCTGAAACCTTCAGAGATGAATCAACGTTCTGCATAACAAGTGCGATAACTGTGCGCTGTGACCACTTGCGCACGTTGAGCACCCGAGCAAGTTGACCCGGATGGCGAATGACAGTTGAAAGCCATTGGCGCCTTCTGGCGCCTAAGTTCTCTCCATCTGTCATTACTGTTTGAAGCAAGCCCATCACGTTGCTACCAATGCCATACCGGACTGGTTCAACATGGGTGTGATCATCTGGAAAGAATGATGAAGTAATTGCCGATCCCTTGCTGTAATCAATGCTGGTATCTGGCATGAGTGCACCTGTGAGAGCCTCACTATTTGTGCGAGAGAGTTTGCCAAGAAAATCAGAGATCCGTGGAAGTACGCCACTTGCCTTCATCGTGTGAAGAAGTTTTTGAGTGTTATACGTTCCTGCGGCAACGATGACCTGTGAGGCGGTAAATACGCGCTTGCGGGGCAGCCAAGACGAACTCTTCCGCGTGTATATCCGCCAGCTTCCATCTGCTTGCTCTTGAATCTTTGTCACTGTGTGCTGGGCAAATACTTGCGCTCCTGCAGATTCAGCGAGACCAAGATAATTCTTAGGCAGAGTGTTCTTTGCATTAAACCTGCATCCACTCATACAAGCACCGCACTGCATGCATCCAGATCGCTCTGGTCCAACCCCACCAAAGAATGGATCTTTATGAGTTATGCCAGGACCTTCGCCAAAATAGACGCCAAGGGGCGCCATGCGAAATGTATGACCCACTTCCATTTCAATAGCTGCATCTTTCATAGCTTTATCAGATGGAGAAAAATATGGATTATCAGCTACGCCTAACACTCTAGATGCTTGGTCATACCAAGGGAGCAATTCCTTCTTCCAATCAGTGATGTGGCGCCACTGAGCATCATTGAAATAAGTATCAGGTGGAATGTAAAGAGTATTGGCATAGACCAGAGAACCACCGCCCACACCTGCTCCAGCAAGAACAAGAACATCAGGAAGTATGTGAATGCGCTGAATTCCGTTTAAACCAAGGCGCGGAAAATAAAGAAACTTTCTAATACGCCAAGAAGTTTTAGGGAAATCTTTATCCTTAAATCTCTTACCGGCTTCAATTACCCCGACGCTATAACCCTTTTCGGTTAAACGAAGCGCGCTGACAGAGCCGCCGAACCCAGATCCAATAACCAGGACATCGAAGTCACGCTTTGCCATGGCTTAATTCTTACCCCAAATTTCACTAAACGCTAGTATGAAAGCCGCTTCATCCAATCAACTTTCATGAGGAGAAAGATTGCAAAGAGGCAGATGGTCTGTAGCGCAATCCCCCACGGTGATTTCAGTGAGTCCAAAACAATCGTGCTCATCGCATGTTGCTTAAGTGTTGATGCCCCAAGGACGGTTGTTGTGTAGCTAATTGCGCGCCCACACATAAAGGCGATGGTTATGGGCAGAAGAGGTGCATCAACAAGAGCCGCGGCTTCAAAAATCTGTGCTGAAGGCAGGGGGGAAATGACAAAAAAGAGAAAGTATAAATATTTACTTCTCCTGCCAGCAGTTAAATATTTACGAGCGACTTCTAAGTTTGCTAAGTAATGAGGCTTTAATTTGTATCTGATCATGCCCGTTCCCCGCGCAAGTAAGTAACGCCCACTAGAAGCAGCAAAGATCCCAATGATAATAATTGCTGCAGTATTAAGATCTGAATTCAATTTATAAAAGACTAAAATTGCCCAGGTCGGCGGCGCCAAAGCCGGCATCAAATTAACAGCAAAGACCAAAGCTACAAGCAATAGATAGTGAGTAATCACTTGCTTAAGTAATCTTTATTTTACGATGACTACCGGGCACTTGGCGTGTGATAAACAATGTTGGCTCACAGAGCCAAGAAGAGTCTCTACGGCAGGGCTGTGACCACGATTGCCAAGTACTAATAGGTCTACTTCATTACTTTTCTCAACAAGCATCAGACCTGGGTAACCCTCAGTAACAATCTTGTTCACTCCTTCAGGATTTACTTTCCCAAATACCTGCTGGATAACTTTATCTATTAGAAGTTCGGCAATTGCTTGGGGCCGATCATTGATCTCTGACATATCAAGGTTTAAACCAATAGCGATTAATTCAGCAGTGGGAAAAGGTGTTTGCCACGTCGTCATCACATCAAGTTCAGCGCCGATCTTTGAAGCAAGCTCTGATGCCCACTTGAGGGCTGCCACAGAATTCTCAGATCCATCCACGCCAACCAGAATCTTCTTGATCTCATTACCTGCATTATGTGCTGACATTTTTTCTCCTCTTCCGCTATCCATAGTAGTTAGATGCATAGCGGGTAGGAATAGAAGATGCACTTAGGCTTATTAAATGAATGGAGCCCCCCGTCAGGATTGAACTGACGACCTTCCGCTTACAAGGCGGATGCTCTACCACTGAGCTAGGGAGGCGTACTGAATTAAAAACCAGCACCGAATTATGTCATGTGCCAAACCCATGCCAAACCACGTAGCGGCGGGTAGGTTCTGCTCATGCGCCTTGGAGTATTAGATGTGGGATCAAATACGGTCCATCTCCAGGTGGTTGATACCCACCCGGGAGCGCGTCCTAACCCAACTTTTAACTACAAAGAAGAAATTCGCCTCACTGAATTTTTGACGGAGAATAATGAAATCAATGCCGAAGGCATTGAACTCCTTCGCGCAATCATCAGCCGAGCTGTTGAACAATCAAATGCGGTGCAGGTTAAAGAGCTGCTTCCCTTTGCAACATCTGCCCTACGTGAAGCAAAAAATGGCGAAGAGATCATTAAAAATATCAATAAAGATTTTAAAATTGATTTGCAAGTTCTCAGTGGTAATGAAGAAGCAAAGCTCACCTTCTTAGCGGCTAGGCGTTGGTTTGGATGGTCAAGTGGGCGTCTACTGGTTGTTGATATTGGCGGAGGCTCACTTGAAATTGCAGTGGGCACAGATGAATCTCCAGAGGTTGCCACATCACTCCCACTCGGAGCATCGCGCCTCACGCAAAACTTTCTTAAAGGTAATCCTTACTCAGAAAAGTCAATTCGCGCGCTTCGCGATCACATTGAAAATTCACTTGAAGCAATCTTGCCTGCTCTTGTAAAGCATCAAGATACCGATCGATCTATTGCGACAAGTAAGACTCTTCGCACACTTGCCCGCCTCTGTGGTGATTGGTTTGATGGTGATGGCAAGTCAATCAAGCTCGAGGCAATCCGTAAGATTTCAGGACGATTATCTGAAATGACCCATGATGAACGCGCAAAGCTTCCTGGAGTTTCAACTAACCGAGCTCGGCAAATTGTTGCTGGCGCTTATGTCACAGAGAGTGTGATGCGAAATCTTGATCTACGTGAATTAGAGATATGCCCATGGGCGCTTCGCGAAGGGGTCATCCTGAAGTGGATGGACTGGATGGAAGCAGAAACTGATTAAATACTTGGGGCAGCCAAGCGATCAATCTGTAGTACCTCCTTCTTGTTGTGATGTAAAACCCAAGCTTCACCAGGCAGTAATTTGTTATCCGGGTAATCAAAATCAATCTTCTTTGTGAGCTTTTCCATCATCCTTGGGAGTACAGGATTATGACTACAGAGGAGAATCTGCTCGTTGTTTTTGATTAAATCCTTTGCATAATCAATGGCTTTATCTTTGTTTTTCTTCCAGGTGTATTCACTGACGGCGCTTGTGATGATCGGGGTCAGTCCATCAATACGAGCTAATTGCGCGATTGTGTCTAGGCACCTAACAGCATCAGATGTGTGAATCTGCTCGAGCCCATAGACCTGATAGATCGAATGTATCCGGCGTGCTTGCTGTTGTCCCAAAATATCTAGCGGGCGATCTTCATCTTCTCCTTGCCATTCCTCCCTCTGTAGTGCCTTTGCATGACGAAGCATGATGAGGGCAGTTGTGTCATAAGGAATATCCTCAAACTTAGCTAATATCTCGCGATCACTATCCCGAGTTGCTTTATCTGCTGCTTCTTCACGTGTGAACCAGCCCATCGAATCTACTTCTTCGTTAGCCGTAAATGGTTTTTGATCACCGGCGAGAGATGCGGCCCAGTAGGAAACTCGTTTAAGCCCATCAGGAACGAAGTATTCAACTTCACCAATATAAGGGCCTAGTTTGATGTTGAGACCTGTCTCTTCGACAATCTCTCTATAGGCGCAGGTCATCAGTGTTTCACCTAGTTCAATTTTGCCTTTAGGAAGAGACCAGTCGTCATATCTTTGGCGATGGATAAGAACAACTTCAATCTCATTCATTGAATTCTTGCGCCAAATTACTCCGCCAGCGGCGATCGTCACGTTACTCATCCGCGTGAGCGATACCAATCAATGGCCGAGTTATGAAAGTCAGCAAGTCTCTTACCATCAGGCCCATTTTTCACTTCAAGCCAACTTCCATCAGGTTGCATCTGCCAATGCAAAAATTCTGGGGAGAGATAACTATCGATTGCTCCGATGAGAAAACGCTTCTGGTCTGCCTGAGTAATACGAACAACACTCTCTACGCGGCGATCAAGGTTTCTATGCATTAAATCGCCACTTCCTATATAAATCTCATCATCTCCGCCGTTAGCAAAGTGAAAGACGCGTGAGTGCTCAAGGAATCTTCCTAAGATCGAACGGGCGGTGATGTTCTCAGATAGCCCAGGGACACCTACTCGAATCGCGCAGATACCTCGCACAATCAATTCAATCTTCACTCCTGCTTTAGATGCTTTATAAAGAGCTTCAATAAATTGCTCATCTAAAATTGCATTAAGTTTCAAACGAATAAAGGCAGGTTTCCCATCTTTCTGATTTTGGATCTCGCGCTCAATACGTTCAAGCAAACCTATGCGAAATGTGCGCGGAGCAACAAGAAGTCTGGAGAAATCTGTCTGCGGGGCAAAGCCAGAGAGTTGATTAAAAAGCTTATTTACATCTTCGCCAAGAACTGGATCTGCTGATAGCAATCCAAAATCTTCATATAAACGGGCTGTCTTTGGGTTGTAATTACCTGTACCAATATGAACATAGCGGCGAATACCGTTACTCTCTTGTCTGACAATGAGTGAGAGCTTTGCATGCGTTTTAAGACCGATTAACCCATACACAACGTGAACACCCGCATCTTCAAGTTTTCTTGCCCAGCGCACATTTGCAAGCTCGTCAAAACGAGCGCGGATTTCAATAACAGCAAGTACTTGTTTACCCGCTTCTGCTGCTTCTACCAACGCATCAATAATGGGTGAATCACCAGAGGTGCGATAAAGCGTCTGCTTAATAGCAAGCACGTGTGGATCAGTTGCTGCTGATTCTAAAAATCTCACAACAGATGCTGTGAAAGATTCATATGGGTGGTGGAGCATAATTTCTCGGCGCCTAATTGCGGCAAAAAATTCATCGGCTGATTTTGGGTCGATCTCTCTAAAATCAGGAGGAACCTGACTTCGAAATACAGGAAAGCGAAGCTCTGGCATATCAATGTCAGCAATTTGATTAAGTCCTGTGAGATCAAGTGGTTCTTTATAACGGCTGATATCTTCTTCTTGAACGGTGAGCTCTTCCATCAAAGTCTTAAGCAGATCAGGATTAATATCAGCATCTACTTCAAGACGCACTGGTGGGCCAAACTTACGGCGCAATAACTCTTGTTCCATAGATGCAAGAAGATCTTCAGATTCTTCTTCTTCTAATTCCAAGTCAGCATTACGGGTAAGGCGGAATGTGTAGTGATCCTTAATCTCCATTCCCGGAAAGAGCTCAGAGAGATTTGCTGTGATTACCTCTTCCAATGTAACAAACCTGCGGCTTCCGGCCTTGCCGGTCTCAACGAAGCGAGGAATATTTGAAGGAACTTTTACTCGGGCAAATAACTCTTCACTTGTCTCTGGATGCACAACAACAACTGCCAAATTTAGTGATAACCCTGAGATATAAGGAAAGGGGTGTGATGGGTCAACGGCTAAGGGAGTTAGGACCGGGAAAATCTTTGCCCTAAAGACTTTATTAACGTTCTCTATCTCGTTTGCATCTAAGGACGCCCAACTAGCAATTTCAATATTGTATTTTTTTAGTGCGGGCAATATCTCCTCATGAAAAGTCTTTGACTGACGCTGGAGTAGTTCTTGAGTCTTTTGTGAAATCTCTGACATGAGCTGTGCCGGCGTGTAACCCGCAGTATTTGCCTTCGTCACACCCGTTTCAAGTTTGCGCTTAAGGGTTGCAACTCGGATCATAAAAAAGTCATCAAGATTTGAAGAGAAAATTGCAAGAAATCTGCATCGCTCTAGAAGTGGAGTTTGTGGATCTTCCGCTAGTTCTAATACCCGCTGGTTAAAGGCAAGCCATGTTAGCTCTCGATCAATCAGACGCTCGCGCGGATTATCTGAGATGAGGTGTGACATGGGAAGAATTTTTCCTTAACTAGATGAACGCAAGGTGACCTGTAGGTGTCTAAGGTGCTTATTCTACCCGCGCTATTCGGCCCGGGACGCTGCAATCTGTTGCAGGACGATCGCTGTAGCCACGCTTGCGTTGAGTGACTCCACTTCTGATTGCATAGGGATAGAAAGGATCAGATCGCACTTCTCGCGAACAAGTCTTGAGAGACCTTTTCCTTCACTTCCAACAATGAGATAAACAGATTCCTTTGCAAGTGAAAACTTTGGCAGGCTTT
>CAIUHY010000089.1 GCA_903899145.1 uncultured Actinomycetes bacterium | reverse complement strand
TTATCGCATCGACATTAATGCGCCAGCGGTAAGTAAAGTTATTGAAAATGATATTGGTGATGATTTAGACCTTCTTGTTCAAGCAATTCAATTAGTTGTTTCTACTCAGTTTGGTTCAACATCAATGTTGCAACGCAAACTTCGTGTTGGTTTTGCTAAAGCAGGTCGATTGATGGATCTCATGGAGAGCCGCGGGATTGTTGGTCCATCTGAAGGTTCAAAGGCCCGAACAGTTTTGATCACTGCCGAGCAGATGCCAGATGTGTTGGAGTCGATCCAAGGCAACATCTAGGCGCGCGGCCCCCATTCGGGGGTGAAGTTATGGGTGGTTAATCCGCTATTCATCTACTGGGCTTGTTCGTAAGCCTTACCCTGCCTTACCATTAAGCCCTGCAAGTCTATTCCCCTAAGTTTTATTGAGGTATGAATGTCAATAGGAATTCTTCTCCGTCAAGCCCGCGAATCTGCTGGCTTGTCTATTGACGATGTTGCAAAGCGCACAAACATTCGTGGGCGCGTACTTCAAGATTTAGAAGCAGAAAATTTCACTTCATCAGGTGGAAACGCTTATGCACGTGGCCATATCCGTAGCATCGCGCGAGTCATTAAGGCAAACCCAGATCTTTTGATCGAGGAATTCAATCAAACAGTTGGTGAAGAAGATCGCTCAATGTTTGATCTACTCCAAGAAAACAACGTCACTCAGGTGAAACGTGAGAAGAAGAATATTTCTTACAAAACTCTGGCTTACTCAGCAGCCGCAATCATTGCTCTCGTTGTACTTGTGCCAACTGGGATCTCATTTATTCATACATCTCATTCAGTTAAGAAGGCTGCCCCTGTCGCTAGCCAAGCTGCGGTAGTTGCTCCTAATACTGCAGTAGCTACTAAGACTTCAGCGACATCTGTTGTAGTTACAGCAGTTAATGGAAAGACATGGGTCGGTGTTACAGATAGTAATGGGAATCAAATTTTCAGTGGCCAGATTAGTCAAGGTCAGACACAAAGTTTTAACGATAGCCAACAGCTCAATGTCGTTGTGGGCAACGCTGGAGCAGTGAATTTGAACGTCAATGGAAAAGATGCAGGATCTCCAGGGGCGCTAGGTGAAGTTGTTCACCTACAGTTCGGTCCTGGCAGTTCATCTCAAGGATAAGTTCGCACTTTTCTCTTCTTGGCAGGCATTTCAAATCTAAGCGCGTATCATGGTGTGAATGAGCACCGGCCCAAGGACAGTTAATCTTCCAAATTCACTGACAGTTCTCAGACTTCTTGCTCTTCCATTTTGTGCTTACGCATTATTTAAAAACGGTGGCAATGACTCCACATGGCGGATCATTGCGTGGTGCGGATTTTTCTGTGTTGGCCTGACCGACCTTATGGATGGCAAGCTGGCCCGTGCGCGCAATCAAGTAACAAGTTTTGGGACGTTCCTTGATCCTGTCGCAGATAAAGCAGCAATTGGCACAGCAATGATCGGCCTTTCTATTCAAGGTCGGCTCTGGTGGTGGGTAACCATAGTGATCTTGTTCCGTGAGATCGCAGTGACAGTTCTGCGCCTTGCAGTTATTCGTGGGGGGATCATCCCAGCTAGTAAAGGCGGCAAGCTCAAGACATTCATGCAAGGCTTTGGTATTGGTTTCTATGTATTGCCGCTACCACATTGGCTAGAATTACCCCGGAATATCTTTATGGCAGCCACAATCACCATCACTCTTGGCACAGGCTATGACTACTTCAGCAAAGCGATTAAAAAATGAAGGATTTTCCACTAGCCGAAGATGTTATTAAGCGTTTAAAGCGCAAGAAGATGACTCTTGCTACAGCTGAATCAATCACTGGTGGGGGACTCGGGGCGGCAATAACAAGTGTTCCTGGTTCATCCCTCGTCTTTCTTGGTGGGCTCATTACATATAGTGATCCATCAAAGACAAAGTTTTTAGATATTGCCAAGCGAATACTGACAAAGCACACCGCTGTATCAGAGGAAGTAGCAATTGCCATGGCGCAGAGCGCTCGTAAGCAATTTGGTAGTGATTACGCGATTGCTACAACGGGGGTCGCAGGACCAGGCATGGCCTATGGGCAGAAGGCAGGAACAGTCTGGGTGGCCATCGATAGTAAAAAAGGGGCGGTTACCCTCAGTTTGGCGCTATCTGGCACGCGTGAAGATATTCGCCACGCAACAATTCAAAGCGCGTTAGCCGCATTTGCGCGTATCCTTATCCCGTGATTCTTCTTCGTACCCACATTGGCGCAACCTTGCGTGCTTCTCGTATTGCACAAGGTCGCACACTTCGCGATGTCGCAAAAAGTGCGCGAGTTTCTTTGGGTTATCTTTCAGAAGTAGAACGTGGCCAAAAAGAAGCATCATCAGAACTTCTCCATGCGATTACCGCTGCTCTTGATATTTCTCTGGGTGAAGTTCTTTCATCAGTTGCTCATCAGGTGATGAGCCAAGAGGCGCCAACTTTGAGCGTGGTGGACGACGCTGCATAAGGCAGATTCGACCACACCGCAGATATACGCCCGCCAAATGGCAACCCATCAAAGATCACGTAGTTCAATTCTTTCTGGCGCGAAAGTTGTCATAGCCCAAGTTGGCTCATACGAATCAAACATGCTCGACATAGCCGAAAAGGCTGAAGTCTCTCGGGCAACTGTCTATAACCACTTCAGCGATAAAGAAGAGATGATGCTCTGCCTTGTTGAATCTGAAATTCAACGGTTAGCCGAACTTGCGATGCATGCCCCAACAAAGCGCGATGCAC
>CAIUHY010000088.1 GCA_903899145.1 uncultured Actinomycetes bacterium | reverse complement strand
CGTAGCAAAGACAGCACCGAAAGAAGATTTAGTAGAAGAAGTTCAGAACTAGTTTCAACCCGAGTAACCAGGAGGATGCAATGCCAAAGATGAAAACCCACAGTGGGGCTAAGAAGACCTTCCGTCTTACTGGCACCGGCAAAGTCATGCACGAACGTGCAGGAAAGCGCCACCTTCTAGAACGTAAGTCATCTCGCGTCACACGTCGTTTGAGCAATGATGCAACAGCTAAGAAGACCGTAGCGGTCACAGCTAAGCGCATGCTCGGTTTGAAGTAGGGGGTAGAGGAAAATGGCAAGAGTCAAGCGCGGCGTCCACGCTGCAAAGAAGCGTCGTACGACACTTGAGCGTGCTGCGGGTTACCGCGGACAACGTTCACGTCTTTTCATCAAAGCTAAAGAGCAAGTAACTCACTCACTTGTTTATGCCTTCGACCACCGCAAAGATAAGAAGGGTGACTTCCGTCAACTTTGGATTCAGAGAATTAATGCTGGATCACGTGCACACGGTCTTACCTATAACCGTTTTATCCAAGGTTTAAAGGCCGCTGGCATCGAAGTTGATCGCCGCGTTCTATCTGAGCTTGCGACGAATGATCCTGCTGCATTTGCAGCATTGGTTGAAGTTGCTCGCCAGCACGTTGTTAATGCTTAATTAGCAAAATCGTGGAACCCAATACAACGATTACGAGCCTTCATTCGCCCCATGTGGAGCGAGTGAAGGCTCTTTTGGGTTCTCGTGGGAAAAAGATTCGTAATACAGAACATGTATTTATTGCTGATGGAGTACAGAGCCTGCGTAGCGCGCTTATACCTAAGATTTCCACCGCCCCGATAATTGAAAAGCTTTATCTCACTGAAACAGGACAGGGGAAAATCAGAGCAGAGTTTGCCCAAGAGATCCTTGACCAATATGAAGTGATCATGGTTAGCGAGCAGGTAATGAATGCAATGGCAGAAACAGAGTCCCCTCAGGGCATCCTGGCGCTCTGCAAGTACCTTCCCAGTGACTTGTCGAAGTTTCAAGGAACTGGAATTAAGAGAGTTGCATTTTTCTGGGAGATTCAAGATCCCGGTAATGCTGGCACAGCAATTCGCACGGCAGATGCCTGTGGTTTTGATCTTGTGCTTTTTAGTCCAAATTGTGTGGACGCATATAGTCCAAAGGTAATTCGCTCAACTGCTGGGTCAATGTGGCATATCCCAATCGCAACGGACATCACCTTGGAAGTATTCGAAGAGTTTGCGAAGAGCAATCAGATTCATATTTACGCCCTTGATGGCGCGGGAGAAAATGAGCTCAAGGATATTGATCAGAAAGCGCCTGCTGCTTTGGTCTTTGGAAATGAAGCAAGGGGGTTGCCGCAATTGCCAACAAGTTTTCAGAGTGTGAAAATCCCTATGAGCGGCCATGCCGAGAGCTTTAATGTGGCAAGCGCTGCCGCCATTGCCATGTATTCCATCTCAACGGGGGCTCTTTCTTAGTAGTCTTAGCCATTATGACCTCTACAGGGGATTCACTTTCAGTTGACCATATTGCGCGGGCCAAAACAGCGGCTCTTGAAGCGATTGGCAAGGCATCATCACTCGATGCCCTTAAAGAAGTAAAGATTCACCACGTTGGTGATAAATCTGAGTTAGCTAAGGCAAATCAAGCACTTGGAAAGATGGAACCGACCGACAGGGCAGAATTCGGCAAAGTCATCGGGCAAGCCAAGACTGTTGTTGCTGATGCTTTTGATGACAGACAAGGCGTACTTGAAAAGGAGCGCGATACAAAGGTTCTAATTGAAGAGCGAGTTGATGTTTCAATAGCAGCACGGCGAACGCCAAAAGGCGGCCTGCATCCACTTACGGTTTTGACCAATGAAATCTGTGACCTATTCCTTGGCCTTGGGTATCGCGTAGCTGAAGGACCAGAACTTGAAGCAGAATGGCTCAACTTCGATGTTCTAAACATTCCAGCAGACCATCCGGCGCGAACAATGCAAGATACATTTTTTATTGAACCTCTTGATTCACATCTTGTTCTTCGCACTCATACCTCGCCTGTTCAAGCACGAACAATGTTGACGCAGGATCCACCAATATATGTCATATGCCCTGGAAGGACTTATCGCGCTGATGAGTTAGATGCCACACATACACCGGTTTTTTCTCAAGTTGAGGGCTTAGTAATTGATAAGGGCATCACGATGGCAGACCTCAAAGGGACACTGGATTATTTTGCTAGAGCAGTTTTTGGCCCAGATGTAAAAACACGACTTCGCCCGTCATTCTTTCCATTCACTGAACCGAGTGCTGAAGTTGATTTTTATTTTAATGGGCGCTGGATTGAATGGGGCGGCTGTGGAATGGTGAACCCAAAAGTTCTCGTTGCATGTGGAATTGATCCTGAGGAGTACAGCGGCTTTGCCTTTGGAATGGGTCTTGAAAGAACTTTGATGGTCAGACATGGGATCACCGATATGCATGACATTGTTGAAGGCGATATCCGATTTACCCAAGCATTTGGTACAGGTGTTAAATGAAAGTCCCACTCTCTTGGCTCTCAGAATATGCATCCATAAGTAAAACAACCAAAGTAAGTGAGATTGAAGATGCATTTGTTAGGGTTGGTTTTGAAGTAGAGGGTGTTGACGAGCAAGGCACAAATATAAAAGGGCCATTAGTTGTTGGAAAAGTTCTCAGCATTCAAGCTGTCGAAGGCCAGAAAAAGCCTATTAGATATGTAGGGCTAGATTGTGGTGAGAAACAAAATCGCTTTGTCATTTGCGGAGCAACAAATTTTGCAGAAGGAGATCTTGTTGTAGTTGCACTACCAGGCGCAGTCTTACCTGGAGACTTTGCAATTGCAGCAAGGCAGACTTACGGTCATACCAGTGATGGAATGATTTGTAGCGCTAAGGAACTAGGAATTAGTGAAGAGCATGCTGGAATTATTGTTCTTCCAGAAGGTAAGCTAGGTGAAGATGCGTTGACGCTTTTAGAAGCTAAAGACACAATTTTTGATATCGCAATTAACCCTGATCGTGGGTACGCCCTTTCCATTCGTGGCCTTGCAAGAGAGATAGCTTCATCACTTGGAGTTTCATATAAGGACCCTGCAGGTGATATTGACGTAAAGAAGTTTGCCTTGAACAAAGAGGGTATTCAGGTTTCTTTGGATGACCCAAAAGGTGCGAATATTATTTACATCCGCACGCTAAGTGGATTTGATTCCTCAGCTAAGTCGCCTATGTGGATGCGTCGGAGAATTGAAAAGTGCGGCATGCGCTCAATTTCACTTGCTGTAGATATAACTAACTATGTGATGTTGGAATTAGGTCAGCCTTTACATGCATTTGATTCTGCAAAGGTTGAAGGCTCCCTTCATATCCGCAGAGCGAATAAAGAGAAGACATTTACGACCCTCGACAATGTTGTTCGAAATGTTTCTGATGAAGATCTTGTAGTCGCAGATAATAAGAAGGCTCTTGCACTTGCTGGGACAATGGGAGGCCTAGATTCAGAAGTAACCGAGCAGACCACTGGGCTTGCAATTGAGGCAGCCAGGTTTGAACCAATAGCTGTCGCTAAAAATTCTCGCCGCCACAAGCTTTCTACGGAAGCTTCGCGTCGGTTAGAAAGAGCTGTTGATCCTGCACTTGCAGAGATCGCTTCAGCAAGAGCCGCAGATCTGCTTATTGAACTAGGTGGAGCTGCACATATCGGAAGCGCAATGGATGGCTCTCTACCTAAACCCTCAGTGATCACACTTAATCCTGACTTTATTTCTCAATTACTAGGTGTAGAAATTTCACATGATGTTGTTGCTCTCAAGCTTGAAATAGTTGGATGTACCGTCGATAAGAAGGTTCTAGGCAAGTGGTTAATTACTCCTCCATCATGGCGAGCAGATTTACTTACGCCAGCTGATTTAACAGAAGAGGTAGCACGCTTGGTTGGCTATGACCACATTCCATCTACTCTTCCAACTGGTAAATCTGGTGCAACGCTTAACCCCTCTCAAGCGCGCAGACGTTCAATTGGGCTTATGCTTGCTGACAAAGGTTATTCAGAGGTTTACAACTATCCATTTGTTAATCAAGAAATGGTTGATCTTCTAGGTTTCGTTGGCCCAAGAGCAGCTTCATTTAAATTAGCTAACCCTATGTCCGATCAAGCGCCGCTGCTGAGAACTCATTTGCTACCAGGACTATTAGATGCTGCAAAGCGAAATCTTTCTCGAGGAGCAAAAGATGTTGCGATCTTTGAAATTGGTTCAGTATTCCGTGATGTCGCTAAACTTTCTACACCAAAGAGCTTGCCTATTTCGCAAAGACCTTCTCAATCCGAGATAGAGAGCGTATTTGCGACCGTGCCGGCGCAACCTCTTTTTGTTGTTGCTGTAGTTGCTGGACAACTCGATCGCTCCGGATGGTGGGGTAAGGGCCGTAAATTTGATTGGTCAGATGCCACAACGCAAGCTATGGAAATCATTGAAGCAACTGGCAATATCGGCAAGATAGTTCAATCTGATTTAGCCCCATGGCATCCTGGTCGTTGCGCTGAAATTCAAGTCAATGGGAAACCAGTTGCTCATGCAGGTGAGTTACACCCGCGTGTTTTAGAGGCGCTCGGTCTTCCTGCGCGTACATGCGCATTTGGTGTCATCCTTTCTGAACTTCCTGTTCAACATAATGTTTCTGCGCCTCAGGTGATCACTATGCCTGCAGCAACTCAAGATGTCTCATTCTTTGTGGGAGCAGATGTTGCTGCCTCTGCCGTCCAATCTGCTCTTGTTGCCGGCGCAGGGGAGCTACTTGAGAGCATTGTTCTTTTTGATCGATTCATTAGCTCAGATGACGGGAAAGTTTCATTGGCCTTCACTCTTACCTTTAGAGCGCCAGATAGAACCCTGACTGCTGAGGAAGTTTCTACCTATCGCGAGGCAGCCGTGGCTTCCGCAGCGAAGTCCTGTGGGGCACAAGTACGCGCATAATTATGCATATTCTTGCATAATTATTCAAACTCCTATACTCTGCTCATATGAAAATTGGCGTAGTAGGGGCAAGTGGATATTCAGGCGGAGAGCTCCTTCGCCTGCTTGAAAGCCATCCCAACTTCACAACCGCTTACATCGCTGCTGGTACCCAAGCAGGAAACGCCATTACTAGTGTCCATCCAAACTTGCTCTCCCATATCGGTAAAAACTTTCAAGCCACCGATATTTTTAAGATCAATTCATGTGATTTGGTTTTCTTTGCGCTGCCGCATGGTGAATCTGCAAAGCTGATTGCTGAGGTCAAAGATGGAATTAAAGTCGTCGACCTTGGAGCAGATTTCAGACTTTTATCGACTCCTTCATGGGAGAAATATTATGGTGGTAAGCACGCAGGTACCTGGACTTATGGTTTGCCTGAACTGCCAGGAAATAGAGAGAAAGTTTCTCACTCTGAGCGCGTAGCAAATCCTGGGTGTTATGCAACGAGTATTTCACTTGCAGCTGCGCCTGCTATTGCTAGCAAGATTTTTAATGCACAAGATATTGTCGTTGTTGCTGCTTCTGGGACAACAGGGGCAGGCAAGAAGCTTGCATCTAGCCTTATGGCAAGTGAGGTAATAAATTCACTGTCTTCTTATAAATTTGGGGGAGTACATCAACACACCCCAGAAATTGAAGAAGCGCTGACATCGCTTAATGGCGGTGAAGTGAAGATCTCCTTCACGCCTATTTTGGCTCCTATGCCTAGAGGAATTCTAACTACCGTTACATCAACTCTGACTGATACCACTTTGACCTCTGCAGGTGTCCATAAGTTATATACCGATTTCTACAAGAATGAAAAATTCGTCACGATCCTGCCTGAAGATCAACTACCTGCAACTTCATCTGTCTTAGGTAGCAACTACGCACAAATGCAAGTAGCAGTCGACCAACATACGAACAGATTAATTATTTCCTGTGTCATTGATAATCTTGGTAAGGGCGCTGCATCCGGAGCAATCCAAAATGCAAACATTATGTGCTCACTTCCAGAGGAAACTGGAATTAGCTCACTGGGGCTCGGCGCATGATTGTTATTAAATACGGGGGCCATGTACTCGATGAGTCGGGTTCCGATGATCCAATAATTAGTGCAATAACTTCTGCTCATAAAGATGGGACCGAGATTGTTGTCGTACACGGAGGCGGGCCTGCAATCAATCGTAACCTCGAGAAGGAATCTATAGATGCCCCAATCATGGGCGGGTGGAGGAAGACCTCTGCTCAAGCGATGCAGGTCGTCCAATCCACGCTTTCGGGCTCCGTACTTCGTAATCTTGTGAATCAATTTATTGCTGCAGGAGCAAATGCAGTTGGCCTATCAACAGCAGATGGCAACACAATGAGAGTAAAGAAGTTTCTGCCTGAAATCAAAGGCGTGAAAACAGATATTGGTTTTGTAGGGGAACCCTCCTCCGTTGATGGAAAATTTCTCGCACTTATTCTGCATGCTGGATACTTACCGATTCTCTCTTCAGTTGCCACAGGAACTGATGGAACTGCTTATAACTTGAATGCAGATATAGCGGCGGGAGCGATTGCAGGATCACTTGGTGCTGATCAAGTGATTTTTATTACCGATGTTGCAGGTATTTATCGCAACTGGCCAGATGAGGGGTCATTGATTTCCTCAATTTCATTCAGTGAACTTTCAAGTATCGCCCATACATTTCAAGATGGCATGGCACCCAAAGTGAAAGCAGTGCTCACGGCTCTTGAGTCGGGAGCACTGCTTGCTCGCATTATTGATGGAAAAAACCCAGAGAATTTACTCGCCGCAATCGCAGGAACCGGCGGGACGGTAGTAACCAAATGAAAAAATCACTTAATCAAATCCCAACTACACAAGAGCGTTGGAGAGATGCTCTCCAGCAAAATTATGGGACACCTTCAATTGCTTTAGTAAAAGGGAAAGGTGTTGAAGTCTGGGATGAGAGCGGTAAGAAGTATTTAGATTTTCTTGGAGGTATAGCCACAAATATTCTTGGACATGCTCACCCTGCCATTGTGAAGGCAGTCTCTACCCAAATCCGAGAACTTTCACATGTCAGCAATCTTTATGCTCATTTACCTGGGGTTGAACTTGCCGAAAGGCTGCAAGATCTTGTGGGAGATCCATCTGCAAGGGTTTTCTTTTGTAATTCTGGGGCTGAAGCTAATGAAGCTGCTTTAAAAATTTCAAGACTTTCTGGGCGCACAAAAATTATCTCGACCACTGGTTCGTTTCATGGTCGCACAATGGGAGCACTGTCTATCACCGGCCAAGATGCGAAGAGAGCGCCTTTTTATCCACTTTTATCGGATGTGAAGTTCCTTCCATATGGCGACCTTGCAGCGATGATCAAAAACGTTAATCGAAAAACTGCGATGGTTATTGTCGAACCGATTCAGGGTGAGAATGGTGTCGTTGCACCGCAGAATGGCTATCTCGCTGCCATTCGTGAACTCTGCGATGATCACGGAGTATTATTTGCAATTGATGCAGTACAGACTGGCATGGGACGTACTGGTCAGTGGTTTGGTTATGAACAAGAAAATATACAACCTGACATTATTACTCTGGCTAAAGGCCTGGGCGGTGGCTTGCCACTTGGTGCGATGATTACAGTCGGCAAAAAAACTCCAGCATTTAAGCCCGGTGAACATGGAACAACTTTTGGCGCTAATCCTGTTGCTTGTGCTGCCGCTAATGCTGCTATTGACTATTTAGTATCTAAAAATGTCTTAGCCACAGTTGCTAAAGCGGAAACCTATTTAAAGAAAAAT
>CAIUHY010000087.1 GCA_903899145.1 uncultured Actinomycetes bacterium | reverse complement strand
TGCAAGTGTGACTCTTCTAGAGGCGCTCACCCATCCAACGTGGTCAATGGGACCTCTAGTCACAATTAATTCAGCAACACTTGTAAACAAGGGACTGGAAATTATTGAGGCGCATCATCTCTTCGGACGTGCGTACTCTCAAATACATGCTGTTATTCACCCACAATCTGTTGTGCATTCGATGGTTGAGTACATTGATGGAGCAAGTATTGCGCAAGTAAGTCCACCAAATATGAAAAGCCCAATTGCGTATGCACTTGCTGGAGCAGAGCGTATTTCTCAGGTAGCTGCCCCGATCGATTGGACTAGATCACACACTTGGACATTTGAGCCAATTGATGAAATCAGATTTCCATCTATCGCACTTGCCCGTGAATGTGGTGAGAATGGTGGGGGAATGCCCGCAGTATTTAATGCATCAAATGAAGTAGCTGTCGAAGCATTTATGAAAAGCCAGATTCCATTTACAAGTATTATTGATATTGTAGCAAAAAGTGCAGCCAGACTCTCTAGTAGTGCACGCACTGTAATTCGTGACATATCCGATGTCAGTGCTGTGGAAGAGGATGCTCGTCAGGTAGCCCGAGAACTTATTAAAGGAAGTAGTAAATAATGTTGAAAGTACTTGGCGTTTTAGCTTTTGTCGTTGCATTACTTATTTCAGTAATGCTCCACGAACTTGGCCATTTCTTAACTGCTAAAAAATATGGGATGAAAGTTACCGAATTCTTTCTCGGATTTGGTACAAAGATTTGGTCATTTACCCGAGGTGAGACTGAATTTGGTGTGAAGGCAATCCCAGCAGGAGGCTATTGCCGGATAGTTGGAATGTCGACCCAAGAAGAGCTATCTGATGAAGATGCCCCACGCGCCTTTGTTCGTGCTTCTGTCCCTAAGAGGCTTGTTGTATTAGGTGCTGGTTCATTTACACACTTTGTACTTGGCTTTATTTTGATTTTCGTTATTTTCTTTGGCATTGGAGTGACTTCAGTCATTCCTCGAATCAACACTGTGCTTTCATGTGTAACAACGACTAAGACGGCTTGCGACCCCTCAGTGCCTTCACCGGCAAAGGCAGCCGGACTTCTTGCGGGGGATCGAATTATTTCAATTGATGGAAAACAAATAACTGATTGGAGTAAGGATGTACTTGTCATCCATAACTCACCAGGCAAAGAGCTCACTTTCATCATTTCACGAGGCGGTTCAGAGCAAACTATTAACGTCACTCCGCAAGCTGTTTCGGTAGGCGGTAAGACGATCGGAATGGTTGGCATCATTAGTGATTTAGGTCTTATCCGCGAACCACTTGGTCGATCACTATCTGACACTGGCCATCTTGGTGGGCAACTATTTAAGACAAGCGTGACATCACTTTTCTCACTTCCTGGAAAAGTTCCTGCGCTATTTCGCCAGACATTTATGGGAGCAAAGCGAGATCCCAATGGTCTAGTAGGGGTTGTCGGTGTTGCGCAAGCATCTGCTCAAACCGCAAACAATAATTCCCTTAAAATCAATGAGAAGCTTGCAACGTTTTTATTGATTATCGCGAGCCTTAATATATTTGTTGGAATTTTCAACCTCTTCCCTCTATTGCCATTAGATGGTGGACATATGGCAGTAGCCATTATTGATGGAGTCCGTAGGTGGATTGCCAAGCGCAGAGGCAAAAGTGCTCCTGAGCCAATCGATTTGGAAGTCTTAATGCCGTTGACTGTTGTCGTCTTTATTGTGCTGGCTGCCCTCTCATTGATGCTTCTTGCAGCCGACATCTTCAACCCAGTTCACTTCAATTTATAAATTAGGGCAGAATAGAGACATGGTTGATCTAGGAATTCCAAGTGCACCACCTCCGGTACTTTCTCCACGCCGAAAGAGTAAACAACTCAAAGTAGGTAGCGTACTAGTTGGTGGTGGGGCTCCAGTGAGCGTTCAATCAATGTGCACAACATTGACCTCCGATGTGAACGCAACGCTTCAGCAAATTGCGGAGCTCACTGCTTCTGGTTGCCAGATAGTTCGTGTGGCAGTCCCAAGCCAAGATGATGCCGATGCGCTACCTGCAATTGCTAGAAAGTCACAGATTCCTGTTATTGCCGATATTCATTTTCAACCTAAATATATTTTTGCTGCAATCGATGCAGGGTGCGCAGCGGTTCGTGTTAACCCAGGCAATATCAAGCAATTTGATGACAAAGTAAAAGAAGTTGCTAAAGCCGCAGGTGCCGCTGGAATTCCAATCCGTATTGGAGTCAATGCAGGGTCACTAGATCCTCGTTTACTTGCTAAATATGGAAAAGCAACTCCTGAGGCACTGGCAGAATCTGCACTTTGGGAAGCTTCGCTATTTGAGGAGCATGGTTTTTCAGATATTAAAATCTCAGTCAAACACCATGATCCAGTAACGATGGTGAATGCTTACAGAATTCTTGCTGCAAAGTGTGATTATCCCTTACATCTGGGAGTGACTGAGGCTGGTCCAATTTTCCAAGGAACAATTAAGTCTGCGACCGCTTTTGCAATCCTTCTTGCAGAGGGGATTGGCGACACAATTCGTGTCTCACTTTCAGCTCCCCCTGTTGAAGAGGTAAAGGTAGGGATTTCTATTCTTGAATCATTGAATTTGCGCCAGCGTAAACTTGAAATTGTTTCTTGCCCATCATGCGGAAGAGCGCAAGTAGATGTGTATTCACTTGCCGAGAAAGTGCAAGCAGGCCTACAAGGAATGACAGTTCCATTACGTGTTGCAGTAATGGGTTGTGTTGTGAATGGTCCCGGTGAAGCTCGTGAAGCAGATCTTGGTGTTGCCTCAGGCAATGGCAAAGGTCAGATTTTTGTAAAGGGTGAAGTAGTTAAAACAGTCCCAGAGTCAGAAATTGTTGAAACCTTGATCGCAGAAGCTAATCGTTTGGCCGATGAAATGGCTGCGGCAGGCGCCGCATCAGGAGAACCATCGGTTTCTGTTAATTAATTAGCACTACCTTCGGTAAGGTTCACTCATGCTTCGAATGTCGACCTTGCTTCTGCGCACTTTGCGCGATGATCCAGCTGATGCTGAAGTAGCAAGCCACCGCCTTCTTGTTCGTGCAGGTTATGTTCGACGTGTAGCTGCAGGTGTCTATTCATGGTTACCACTTGGCTATATAACATTTAGAAATATTGAACGCGTTGTTCGTGAAGAGATGGATTCCGCGGGATTTCAAGAAGTTCACTTCCCATCATTACTTCCACGTGACCCATATGAGGCAACAAATCGCTGGAGTGAATATGGCCCAGATCTCTTTCGTTTAAAGGATCGCAAAGGCAATGACTATTTACTTGGCCCAACACATGAAGAGATGTTTACCTTGATGGTAAAGGGTGAATTTTCTTCATACAAAGATCTACCACTGAGTATTTATCAAATCCAAACAAAGTTCCGAGATGAACCACGTCCACGTAGTGGAATTATTAGGGGTCGTGAGTTTGTTATGAAGGATTCCTATTCATTTGATATAGATGATGCTGGACTTGAAGTTTCTTATCAAAAGCACCGTGAGGCATATGTTAAGACTTTTAATCGACTGCATCTAAACTTCAACATCGTTTCTGCGATGTCAGGTGCGATGGGTGGCTCTAAATCTGAAGAATTTTTAGCACCATGCCCAACCGGTGAAGATACATATGTGCTTTGCAATAAGTGTGGGTTTGCTGCAAACGTTGAAGCAATGGTCACTGCTGCTGAGCCATATACGGGATCGGCCCCAGCTGCGATGGAAATCTTTGATTCACCTAATACGCCGACGATCGATTCACTCGTTGATCTATATAACAAGAAGTTTGGTGAATCAGTAAGCGCTTCTGCGACTTTAAAGAACGTATTAGTTATGGTTGATGATGTTGCGACATCAATCCTTGTTCCAGGAGATAGGGAAGTTGATCTCAAGCGTGTTGGCGCTAATCTGCCAGGGGCAAAAGATGTCAGACTCTTTGAAGATGAAGATTTCCAGAAGTTCCCAGGGCTAGTTAAAGGTTATGTTGGGCCACAAGATGCAAAGAAACTTGGTCTTAAAGTTTATGCAGACCCAAGAGTTGTTATTGGTAGCCACTGGATTACCGGTGCTAACGCAAAAGATAAGCACATTCGCTTTGTTACACACGGAAGAGATTTTTCTGTAGACGGCTTTGTAGAGGCAGCAGAAGTAAAGGCTGGAGACGCTTGTCCTGAGTGTTCAACTCCAGTTGTTATTGACCGCGCAATTGAAATCGGTCATATCTTCCAACTTGGCCGCAAATACGCAGAAGCCTTAGGTTTAAGCGTTCTTGATCAGAACGGTAAGTCGCAAGTTGTCACGATGGGTTCTTATGGAATTGGCGTTTCACGCGCAGTAGCGGCGATTGCCGAACAGACTCATGATGAGATTGGTCTGAACTGGCCACAAGAAATAGCACCTGCAGATATTCACTTAGTTGCTGCTGGAAAAGAAGATGAGCTTTATAACTTTGCGGACAAGCTT
>CAIUHY010000086.1 GCA_903899145.1 uncultured Actinomycetes bacterium | reverse complement strand
TGCCCAACTACAAAAGGTTTGCTACATAGAAATACATCTGTGAAGCAGGGGTAGCTCGTTCTTTCAAATGAGCAGAGGAGAAAGGTACCTCCCGCGTAGCAAAAAGGTCAAAACGGCCTAGGCTTCTATCATGACCGATACTCTCCAGCGGCCCCAAGACACGCCGAGCCCCAAACTCCGGGGGCTGATCCACCTCATCATGAGCCCAATTGCCTTGATTTCTGGGCTTATTTTGATCGCTATGGCAGACAAGATGCGCGCTCGCATCTCCCTGGGAATCTTCACTTTGGCTGCTGTCCTGCTCTTCACCTGCAGCGCCCTCTATCACCGCGTCCCTTGGAAGCCTAAGACCAAAGCAATCTGGCGACGAATTGATCATGCCAACATCACTATCTTGATCGCTGGCACCTATACACCTTTTGCAGTTTTTCTTCTTAATAAAGACCAAGCAATAGTTCTGCTCGCACTAGTTTGGAGCGGTGCCATTGCAACGACGATCTTGCGAGTCAGTTGGATCAATGCTCCCAGATGGCTTTATGTTCCTATTTATCTCATTCTTGGCTGGGCACCGCTGATGTATCTTCCAACATTTTGGCAACATGGTGGCATCGCAGTATTTATTCTTATGATGCTTGGAGGTCTGTGCTATTCGGCAGGCAGCATTATTTATGGAATGAAGAGGCCTAACTTTTCAACCAAATGGTTTGGCTTTCACGAACTCTTTCACGCCTTGACGGCAGCAGCTTTCACATTTCAGTTTATTGCCGCTGCTATTGTTGTTTATCAGCATAAGTAGGAGAAATAGTTGGTACATGAAAATTTCTAAGGATGAAGCCAAATGGGTTTCAGAATTTATTGGTTCGCGTAGATCTACCCGGGACTTCATTAAAGGTAAACCTGTCCCCCAAGAACTTCTTGATCAAATCCTTCACGACAGTCTTACAGCGCCAAGTTGGTCAAATACGCGTCCCTTTAAGATAGCAATTGCAACCGGTGAAGTGAGAAATAAAATTAGCGCTGAATTCCTCAACAGGTGGAAAGCGCTCTCTAAAGGGCGAAATGCTGGGTTTTTCGGCAAAGCAAAACTTGCTATTACTCGTTATGGACTTCCAACCAGTAATATAAAAATGAGTAAGCCTTACGTCAAAGAGTTGAAGCCGCGCGCTGTGCGCATTGGAAAAGAGCTGTACGAAGTATTAGGTGTTGCCCGTGGGGACAGAACGGCCCGCGATGCTGAGTGGGCAAAGAACTATGAGTTCTTTGGCGCCCCAGTTGAGCTTTTTATCTATATCCATAAAAGTTTAGGAATCTGGTCAGCATCTGATGCTGGTTTAATGATGGAAAACCTCATGCTTTCCGCCCACGCCCATGGACTTGGAACATGCGCCCAAGGCGCGGTTGGTATTTGGGATGATGTTGTAAGAAAAGAATTTGATGTTCCAAAAGATTACAGGTTGCTCTGCGGCTTAGCTATTGGATATCCAACAGATGCACCGGTGAATGCTTTCAAGGCGCATCGTTTAGCAGTAGATGAGATAACGCTTAAGCGTAAATAAAAAACCCCGCACAACTTGAGTGCGGGGTTTTTAACTTCTTAGATTTAACGAACTTCTAGATCATCCAAACGAACAGCTTCACCTGAACCTTGTGATTCAAATGGTGTGAAGTCATATTCATCATATGCGGCATAAACAGCAGCCTTTGCTTCCTCTGTTGGTTCAACACGCACGTTGCGATAACGAGCAAGTCCTGTTCCAGCAGGGATGAGCTTTCCAATGATGACGTTCTCCTTGAGACCAAGAAGAGGATCGCTCTTCTCTGAAAGCGCTGCATCTGTAAGGATCTTTGTTGTCTCTTGGAATGAAGCCGCTGACAACCATGACTCTGTTGCAAGTGATGCCTTGGTGATACCCATAAGTTCTGGGCGACCTGAAGCAGCCTTGCCACCAGTTGTCACAACTCGGCGGTTTTCATTCTCAAAACGATTACGTTCAACAAGTTCACCAGGAAGCAGATCGGTGTCACCTGGTTCAAGCACTGTGATGCGCTTGAGCATTTGGCGAACAATGATTTCGATGTGCTTATCGTGGATTGATACG
>CAIUHY010000085.1 GCA_903899145.1 uncultured Actinomycetes bacterium | reverse complement strand
TCAAAATGAGCCTAAATAGCCGGCTAATCCAATAGTTATTGAATAGAAGGACCGTTATCACGAGAGATTGAAGTATCAATCGCAATTCCAGGTCCCATGGTTGTTGAAACAACAGCCTTCTTAATAAAACGTCCCTTAGAAGAGTTTGGCTTTGCGCGCATTACTTCTTCGACTGCCGCTGCATAGTTATCAGCAAGCTGTTCGGTAGTAAAAGAAACCTTACCAATTAGAAAGTGGAGGTTTGAATTCTTATCAACACGGAATTCAATCTTTCCGCCTTTAATATCTGAAACAGCCTTCGCGACATCCGTTGTCACTGTTCCTGTCTTTGGGTTTGGCATTAAACCGCGAGGTCCAAGCACCTTTCCAAGACGACCGACCTTACCCATTAATTCTGGTGTTGAAACTACAGCGTCATAATCAAGGCGACCCTTTGAAACTTCATCAATAAGTTCATCTGCACCGACGATATCTGCTCCAGCTGCTCGGGCTTCTTCAGCACGCTCTCCCCCAGCAAATACCAAAACACGAGCAGTTTTACCTGTTCCGTGTGGAAGATTTACTGTTGAGCGAATTGCTTGGTCAGCTTTCTTTGGGTCTACACCAAGTACCAAAGCAACTTCAACTGATGCGTCATACTTTGTTACTGATGTTTCTTTAGCGAGTTTCATCGCTGCTGTTGGTGAGTAAAGGTTCTTAAGATCAACCTTTGCTGCTGCCTCTGTGTATTTCTTACTGCGCTTCATTTCTTCTCCTTATGTTAGGGAGTTGTGGTGTAACGGAGCAGCAAGCTCCTCCCACTTCTCTTTTCTAGTTGTTAGTTTTTAGTTGGAAACCGTAATTCCCATTGAACGTGCTGTTCCTGCGATGATCAAGCTTGCTGCCTCTAGGTCATTTGCATTGAGGTCAGCCATCTTTACCTTGGCAATCTCTTCAACTTGCGACTTAGTGATGTTTGCAACCTTATCCTTGTGAGGAATAGCTGAACCCTTTTCGATTCCAGCAGCCTTCAAAATTAAACGTGATGCTGGTGGAGTCTTTGTGATGAATGTGAATGAGCGGTCTTCATAGACGCTGATCTCCACAGGGATGATTTGTCCCTTTTGGCTTTCAGTCGCTGCGTTGTATGCCTTCACGAAATCCATGATGTTGACACCATGCTGACCAAGGGCAGGACCTACTGGTGGTGCAGGTGTTGCCGCTCCAGCCTGGATCTGCAACTTAATAAGAGCAGTGATCTTTTTCTTTGGTGCCATTTCGTTTTTCTCCTTTTATTTTTCTTAAATCTTCTGAACCTGATGGAATGAAAGCTCTACTGGTGTTTCGCGGCCAAAGATAGAGACAAGCACCTTGAGCTTTGCTTGCTCAGGCATGATCTCTGAAATCGATGCAGGCAAGGTTGCAAATGGTCCATCCATAACTGTGACTGATTCGCCAACTTCAAAGTCAATAACGCGAATCTCTGGCTTATCACCCTTCTTCACTGGGCGAGGAGCAAGAATATTTTCAACTTCACCAAGGCTCAGCGGTGATGGGTGGTGGGCATTGCCAACGAATCCCGTGACTCCTGGTGTGTTACGAACACATGACCAAGACTCATCTGTGAGGTCCATACGGACTAAAACATAACCAGGGAAAACATTGCGCTTTACTTGCTTGCGCTGGCCGTTCTTAATTTCAGTAATTTCTTCTTCAGGGACTTCGACTTGGAAAATATAATCTTCCATGTTCAGTGCTTGAATACGGTTAGCAAGATTTCCCTTTACCTTCTTTTCATAACCTGCATATGAGTGAACGACATACCACTCACCTGCTGCTGTTCGAAGGGCGCGACGGAATTCTGCATTCTCATCATCTTCTTCTAATTCTGTTTCCTCGAGAGCAACTTCAGCATCAATCGCTCTGATTGCCTGAGCGCTACCAAGTTCTTCATCAGCAAGTACTTCTTCAACAACCTTTTCAGGTGTTGCAGCGAGCGCAGCTTCAAAGGGATCGATAGTGGCAGCAACTGGCTCAGCAGTCACTGTCTCTTCGAAGAATGGGTTCTCAATTGTCATCTATGTGCGCCTATCCAAAAATCCAGAAAACGATCTTGGTCAATGCCAAGTCCAAAATTGAAACAACGGCAATAATGAAGCCAACGAAAACTAAAACAACAGCTGTATACGTTGTGAGCTGATTACGAGTAGGCCAAACGACCTTGCGAAGTTCTGAAAGAACTTGGCGGTAGAACAGGCCGATACGACCAAAGATGCCTTTAGCTACTTCGGTATCGTGCTTCTCATCAATCACGTTGCTTACCTTTCTTATTACTTCTTTAATGACACGTGTACTTCGTAATTACTGTTTTACTTTCTTTTACTACCTACTTGCAGGGCAGGAGGGACTTGAACCCCCAACCGCCGGTTTTGGAGACCGGAACTCTGGCCAGTTGAGCTACTGCCCTTCGAGCGTTGTTAAGACATGAGTGATCATGACCTATTGCAAGCGCC
>CAIUHY010000084.1 GCA_903899145.1 uncultured Actinomycetes bacterium | reverse complement strand
GCGAGGCTTGCCTTTAAACATCTCAAGCATGCGATCGGTAACAACAAAGCCGCCGACCATATTGATAGTGGCAAGTACAACGGCGATTATTGCCAAAATAAGTTGAAGGTTATTTGCTGCCCGATCTGCCACGGTAATTGCGCCGACCAAGATAATTCCGTGAATAGCGTTTGCACCTGACATCAGGGGCGTGTGAAGAGTGGTTGAGACCTTTGAAACAACCTCAAAGCCAATAAAGACTGAAAGAACGAAGATTGAAAGAAGTGCTAAACCGTTGCTCATAATCTCTCCCTTACTTCTTCGCTAGTTCTGGCGTGCGCTTAGCTCCGCCGTGTGTAACGGCAGCTGCGTCAATAATTTCATCTGTGAAGTCAGGTGTGACAACACCTTCTTTTGTCATCAGCATCAAGAGATTTACTACGTTGCGCGAAAAGAGCATTGATGCATGGAAAGCTAATTGGCTTGGGACATCTTTTCCACCCCACATACGAACACCGTTAGATGTTGTAACAATCTCACCAGGCTTGGTTCCTTCAACGTTTCCGCCTGTTTCTGAAGCTAGATCAACAACAACCGAACCGGGCGCCATAGTTGAAATCATTTGGGCTGTAACAAGGCGAGGAGCAGGTCTACCCGGAACTGCCGCAGTAGTGATCAGTACGTTTGCTGCTGCAATATAAGGAGTAAGAAGTTCACGCTGCTTTGCTGCACGGTCTTCTGTCATTTCGCGGGCATAACCACCACTACCTTCAAGTGCTTCAAGTTCTAAAGTAATGAATTTTGCTCCCATGGATTTCACTTCATCAGCAGATGCTGGGCGCACGTCATAAGCGCTCACAACTGCGCCTAAGCGTTTTGCTGTTGCAATTGCTTGAAGTCCTGCAACGCCCGCGCCAAGAACAACTACATTGGCCGGTGTAACAGTTCCTGCTGCAGTCATTAGCAGAGGGAAGAAACGAGGAGAAAGTTCAGCTGCAACGAGGGCTGCTTTATATCCAGCGCAAAGTGCTTGAGAAGTGAGTGCATCCATGGATTGCGCGCGTGAAATGCGAGGTACTAATTCAAGTGAAATTGCTGTTACTCCAGCGCTGGCAGCAGCCTCAATAGAGTCAATTGCAGTAGTTGGAGATAAGAAAGAGATAGTTATTGCGCCTTTTTTCAGGCGTTTCATTGCATCAGGAGTGAGTGGTTGAACCGTTGCGATGATGTCTGCATCTTTAATGACATCACCTGATTGAACTTTTGCTCCTGCTTGGGTGTATTGATCATCTGAAAATTCAGCTGTTAGGCCAGCTCCAGATTCGATAACAACTTCCAAACCTGCTTTAACAAGTTTTGCAATGATGTCCGGGACTAAAGCAACTCGCTTCTCACCAGACCTGACTTCTTTCGGGACGGCTAACTTCATGGAGGCAATCTATAGGTATTTGTGCCCTGCGTCATATGGAAGGTGAAATAAATGCTGAGGGATTACTTAGACCTACTAATTACCGCCGAGATCTCCGCGTACCAAATGATAAAGCGCTGCCTGAATGGTTGTGCGACGATGGTAGGCCTGCCGCCAAATATGAGAACGAGACCCGTCGATGACATCTGTGGAAACTTCCTCCTCGCGGTGTGCTGGAAGACAATGCATAAAGATTCCATCGGAGGCCGCTAACTCCATGAGATACGGTGTTACTGCAAATGCTGAGAGGGCTTTACGTTTGTTTGCACGTTCACTTTCAGGATCTCCCATTGACATCCATACATCTGTGTAAAGAACGCTGGCACCCTTTGCAGCAACTTCTGGGTCGGTAAGGATCTCTATCTTCGCTCCTGAACTCTTTGCAATCTTCTCAGCCTTCGCAACTGCATCTGCAGATGGCGCATAAGCGCCTCCTGGTGTTGCAACAACAATATGTGCGCCCATGATTGCTCCCATGGTCAGCCATGCATGCGCCATATTATTTCCATCACCAAGATATGTGAATTTACGTCCAGCGATATCTTTTCCAAAAACTTCACGGATCGTTGCCCAGTCAGCAAGTACCTGAGTTGGGTGGTCCTCATCTGTAAGTCCATTAATTACTGGAATAGTTGAATGCTTCCCGAGCTCATCAACATCAGATTGAGCAAATGTGCGCACAAGCAGCGCGGATGCAAAACCACTTATGACGCGGGCTGTGTCAGCGATTGTTTCACCACGACCAATTTGTAGTTCATCTGCGCGTAAGAAGATTGGAGTTCCACCAAGATGGGCAACTGCAGTTTCTGATGCCAAGCGTGTACGTGTTGAAGGCTTTGTCATGTATATGGCAACAGTGCGATTTGCTAGAGCGGTATTTGCACTAAAAGGTTTTGCAGCGAAATCTGAGGCGGTATCTAAAAGTAGCTCGACATCAGCGCGACTTAAGTCGGTGGTGCGTAGTAGATCCTTCATTACGCAATCGTACGCGATAAGATTGTGAACGTGAAAAACCCCTTTAGTAACCCCTTTAGCGGTAATGGTGGGGTTGATGTGCTGGAAGAAGAGCGCTTATTGCCAACAGATGACGGCGATCACGAACGTTTTTCACACTATGTGAAGAAGGAAAAGATCACCGAAGCTATGGTGACTGGAAAAGCAGTTACTGCCCTGTGTGGCAAAAAATGGGTGCCTACTCGTGATCCTGAAAAGTTTCCCATCTGCCCTACGTGCAAAGAGATATATAACGGGTTAAAGAAAGAGTGATGAAAAAGCGGCGGATTTACCTAACAGTATTTACCACGGTATTTTCATTATTTATGTCAAGCACAATTGCTCAAGCAGGTAATCCTCCAAGAAAAATTCTTTCTGGATGGATTCCATATTACTCAATGAAGACATCGCTGCCTTCTGCGATGAGTAATGCCGATTTAATTAGCGAAGTTTCACCATTTTGGTACTCACTTAAAAACCAGAACACCATTACCGATCTCTACACACCAGCAAATCCAAGTGTTCCAATGGCAGGACCTATTGCGCAGCTGCAAAGTGCAGGATATAAAATCTTGCCATCAATTACTGATGGAACAAATGTCAGTTCATCAACAAGTAAGCCAACACCTCTAGTTCTTTCTAACTTGCTAGCCGATCCAACTGCTAGGGCAAGTATTGTGAATACAATTACAAATTTAGTTATGAATAATAAATTCGATGGCATTGATTTAGATTTTGAAGCTTTTGCCTTTGTAGATCCCCTCACTACATGGCCCACTACCCAAGTTCGGTGGATTCAATTTATTCAAGATCTTTCTGCCGCGCTACACGCCCAAGGAAAATTACTCTCTATTACAACTCCTGTCTCTTTTGATCCAGCATCTGGCAAAAAAGGCTATTACCAATATGCATGGCCACAAGTTGCATCCATGATTGATCAGCTTCATATCATGGCTTACGACTTTTCAACAACAACTCCTGGACCCATTGGCCCACTTGATTGGGCAACCCGCGCAATTACATATGCAGTCTCAGTAGTACCTGCATCAAAAGTTTATGTTGGTATTCCTGGTTATGGCCGAGATTGGGTAACAAGTGTGAGCGGAGTATGCCCAACACTTCCGGTTAATTATGCAAAGACGGTAGCTAAGGGTGTCTCAGCCTTATTTGCTATGCATGATGCAACTGCTCTCGCAACTGCATATGGCGCGAGCCCAACTTTTAACCCGCAGTACGCAGAATCAACTTTTACTTATCAAAAGACGTATAACGGAACTGCAGCAAATGGATCTCTTACAACTTGCACAGCAACTCGGACAGTTTGGTATGAAGATCAACAGTCATTTACCTTGCGGGCAAATCTCATCAATACCTACAGACTTGCAGGTATTTCAGAGTGGACTCTTGGAATGGAAGACCCACTTGCATTTACCGCAATCAGATCAGTTGCAGCCTCAATCGCTCCTGATCAAGTAGTTGCAAGCCTTAGTGCTGAAGCAACCTTGAGTACAGCTGGTATTACCTTAGGAACACCGACGACAATCACGGGTACATTCACTTTGCCAGATCAATCACCTATTGCTGGTGCACCTGCGCATTTACAAGTACTTGGAGTAAATGGCATCTGGACAAATGTTTTTGATGGAACAACTTCATCAGATGGAACATTTACTGTTCCAGTTCTTTGGGGCAGCAATGTGACAACGCGCATGATTATTGATGGAACATGGACAAGAGTTGAAGGCGACACATCATCTCTTGTTGTAAAAGTTGCCCGCGTGATCTCTTGGTCACCTCCCTCATCTATAAAAAGCGGAGAGTCATATACGGTTACTGGGCAGATCCAACCGAAGGTAGCTGGAATCACTGTGAACCTTGGAATCAATTCTTCGGCCAATCCACACGCGGCACCGATGACTACAACTACGGATGCAAACGGCAATTTCTCATTTACGCTAAATAATACTGCTCTAGGTTTTTACACATACCAAGTCAGCACACCGGAGGATGCAAGCTATATCTTAAGTACCTCACCTTTTGTTACAGTAGTGACACGATGAGTACCGACACACTTATTGATGTTGAAAGTGAATCTGATCTTCACATATCTCAACTTGTTGATAAACCATGGGTAACAATCGTTTGGGATGATCCAGTTAACCTAATGACATATGTCGTTCACGTATTTATAAAGCTCTTTGGGTTTTCAAAAGAAAAAGCACACGAACTCATGATGCAAGTCCATAATCAAGGCCTCGCAGTCGTTTCATCTGGAAGTAGAGAAGAGATGGAATGGGACGTGCAGCGGCTACACGAGCATGGACTCTGGGCAACTTTGCAGCGCGATGACAAAGTGTGAGTATCTCTCATGTCTGAATTTACTCGTGAAGAAGATAAATATTATCTTGACCTAACAGTCGATGAAGCTCATATATTAATTAATCTTGTCGAACAGCTTCTTGAACTACTTGGAGTTGTTGATATCCCTCATCATTACGATGAGAGTGATCCCTTTGCCCAACTGATGCATCAACTTAAACCTGCTCCAGAAGAAGTAGCGACACCAGAAGATCCAGTTCTGCTTCGCTTGCTTCCTAATGCTTATGCTGATCCTGAATCTGCTGCTGATTTTAGAAGATTTACTGAGCCAGCAATGCGTAGTAAAAAGAATATCACGCTACGTAAGGCAAGAGAGGCGCTAGCGGTAATTGTGGACAGCAATAGTCCTGGAGTTGTAGAAGACCTTGATAGTGATACATGGCTTGCTGTTATAAACGATTTACGTATTGCACTTTCTGTGCGACTTGAAGTGGATGAATCTAGTTTTGAGAAATTTGAAGCTCTGCCTGAAAGCGACCCTCAAAAACCTTTATATGCCGTCTACTTTTGGCTGGGATGGCTGCAGAGCAATCTGCTTGATGTAATGCTCAGCCATCACTCATAATCAATTAAGACTTAACGAATTTTCTTCTACGAAGCACTAATTGAGTGGTCCCGCTCACTATTTTGATTAATTAAGAAAATATTAAGAGTAGAAAGAGAACACCTCAATTTCTTCTTGAGAAACGTCGGAAACGATACTAAGGATGAAAAATGAACGCACGATTAAATCACAGACTTACATACAAATCAGCGCTCCTATTTGCTGGAGTGATAGCACTTAGTCAGAGTGGAATTTATTCTGCTCAGGCAAATGGTAATTCGATTACTAGCGTGTCTAGCGCTGGCTGTTCTGAGACAAGCGGCTACACGCTAACTTTAGCTGGTAGTTTTCCTTCTCCAATTATCAATATTTGGGCCAATAGCATTCAAATTCCAACTACTGATTGGTCTCAGTCCCCAACAAATGTAGTAGTTAAGGTTCCTGCTACCTCCTTTAAAACTTTCACAGTTGATACCTATGATGGTGGTCCGGTAATTTCCAAGGACTTTACATGTACTGAAGTTGTAGTGCCGGTTGTCGAAGCCCCAGTAGTCACTGAGAGCGGTGGAGTACTTCCTACTACTGGAACAAATAATTACAACTATTTGGCTGGTGGACTTGGATTAGCGCTAGTTGGCTCAGCTGGTTTGTTGCGTCGCAGACTAGTTAAGAACTAAAAAAATGAGGTTGTTCTCCCTGATCAGAGTTGGGTCGATCTTGACCCTTGCTCTTGGGATTGCAATCTCTTTTTCTGCTGTTAAATCTATACAAGAGTCAAGTGCTGGTAGCCAATCTATCCCAGCACTTGGTTCTTTTAACAGCCAAGCTTTTTCTCATACTAATTTACTGTTGAAGCCACGAACTGGAGATTTGATTGGAACTCTGAAAATATCTAGGCTAAATGAAACTATTCCAATCTATGAAGGCACGCAAGCGGCAGAACTTAAAAAAGGGGCGGGGCATTACGAGAAGAGTGTCCTGCCTGGCGCAAACGATAACTCAGTAATTTCTGGTCATAGAGACTCTGTTTTCTCAAAGTTTGGAGCGTTAAAACTTGGAGATTCCTTAACTGTTACAACTTCATATGGAAAATTTATATATAAAATAAAATCATTTCGTATAGTGAAAGCAAATGATCGAACGGTAATAGTGCCAACTAAAGATACTAGATTAACTTTAAGTACATGTTATCCATTTTATTACATTGGCACTGCACCTAATCGGTTTATTGTCACGGCCTTGCTCGAGTCTAAGGCGGGGGTATAAAATTCACTGATTTCCACAGCCTTGCATTGACCACTTATCGGCTTCAGAAAAGCATTACATACGCTGATAGAAGGGTGTAAGGGAGTCAGCCCGCCAAGTGACCAAAAGTAATAAATAATGACCGATAGACTTATGGGGTGAGCCCAACTAAACCCAATCCTGATGCGCCCATTGGAATCTTTGATTCTGGCGTTGGTGGTTTAACTGTTGCAAGAGCAATTATTGATCAATTGCCAGGTGAATCAATCCTTTATGTTGGAGATACTGCCCGGGGGCCATATGGACCACGTCCGTTAGCTGAAGTTCGAGCATTTGCATTAGAGATCATGGATCAACTTATTGCCTCGGGCGTTAAAGCAATTGTGATTGCTTGCAATACAGCTAGCAGCGCGATGTTGCGCGATGCACGCGAACGATATGAAATTCCTGTTATTGAAGTCATTCAGCCTGCAGTTAGGCGCGCAGTAGCAGTAACGAGAAGCGGCAAAGTTGGCGTTATTGGAACTTATGCAACTATTGATTCAGGTGCATATCTGGATACTTTTGCAGCAGCCCCTCAATTAGAAATTACATCTGCTGCATGCCCAAAATTTGTAGAGTTTGTTGAACGGGGGGAAACATCAGGTGCAGCAATTACCTCACTTGCCAGAGAATATTTAAAGCCACTGCAAGATGCAGGCGTTGATACCTTGGTTCTAGGTTGCACCCACTATCCACTTCTCACAGGAGTTATCTCCTATGTCATGGGGGATGGAGTCACTTTGGTCTCAAGCGCTGAAGAAACTGCTAAAGATCTATATCGGGCGTTAATAGAAAACGACATGCTCAATACCAGTGGAAAGCCAACGTATAAGTTTGTTGCCACAGGAGATACCGCAAGTTTTAGTAAATTAGCCTCAAGGTTTCTTGGTCCAGAAGTTAGTAACGTTTCATCTTCAATCTAAATAGTAGGAAATAAGGGAGAGCCAATGAGTTCACGTGTAGATGGTCGCAAAGCAGATCAGCTTCGTCCTATTACCTTTACTCGTAATTGGCTCAAGAATGCCGAAGGCTCTGTATTGGTTGAGTTCGGCAATACCAAAGTTTTATGTGTTGCATCTTTCACACCAGGTGTTCCTAGGTGGCTTGTTGGAAAAGGTGAAGGTTGGGTAACAAGTGAATATGCAATGTTGCCTCGTTCAACTCATACTCGTAGCGACAGAGAGAGTGTGAAAGGAAAACTTGGTGGGCGTACTCAAGAAATCTCGCGCCTTATTGGCCGCTCACTTCGAGCAATCGTGGATACCAAAGCACTTGGTGAGAATACGATTGTTCTTGACTGCGATGTACTTCAAGCAGATGGTGGAACACGCACTGCTGCAATTACCGGCGCCTATGTCGCTCTTTCAGATGCAATTAATTGGGCAAAGGGTGAAGGTCATATCTTGAAAGATAGACAACCTCTGCGTGATTCAGTTTCTGCAGTAAGTGTGGGAATTATTAAAGGCGTTCCTATGCTTGATCTTGCATATGTTGAAGATGTCGATGCAGATACAGATATGAACATTGTTTGCACGGGTAACGGCAACTTCGTTGAAGTTCAAGGAACTGCAGAGGGCGTGCCTTTTGATCGCGCGCTACTCAATCAATTACTTGACCTTGGAGTTGCAGGTTGTGCCGAGCTTTCTGCCTTGCAAAAAGCAGCACTAGCAAAATAACTATGAAAAAAGTTGTTCTTGCTACCCGCAATTTGGGGAAAGTTGAAGAACTAGAGCGCATGCTCACAGTTGCAAAGATTGATGTGCAGGTGCTTGGACTTGCAGAGTTTCCAGATATGCCCGATGTTGAAGAGACCGGAAGTACTTTTGCTGAGAATGCTTTGCTCAAAGCACGAGCAGTGAGTACATTTACAAAACTTCCTGCTTTGGCAGATGACAGCGGATTATGCGTTGATGCACTTGATGGGAACCCAGGAATTTACTCTGCAAGATGGGCAGGAGTACATGGCGATGACAAAGCAAATCTTGATAAAGTTTTAAAAGATCTAGAAACAACTGGTAGTTCAGATAGGAGAGGAAGATTTGTCTGTGTTGTCGCCTTAGTCTTTCCGGAAGGGCATAAGAATTTTGGTCGTGAAGTTACGCGCCAAGGTGAAACAGCGGGTGAGATCATGGCAGCGCCACGGGGAACTCATGGATTTGGCTATGACCCAATTTTTCAACCACATGGTGAGTCGCGTACAACAGCGCAGATGCCAGCGCATGAAAAAGATGAAATCAGCCACCGAGGTAAGGCTCTGCGCGCGATTACGCCAGATTTGCTTGCACTGCTCTAGTTATTTTGGCCGAGCCCTTCTTTCCCGACGCTTCATCTGGGGTACTATTTGCGCAGTAGTTTGTGTGTAAGTGCTAACTGATTTTTATATCAAACCAGCAAGGGGAGACAAACGTGGCAGTAAAGAAAACCGCTAAAAAGACCGCAAAGAAGTCAGCAGCTAAGAAGACTTCCGCTAAGCGTGCAGTAAAGAAAACTGCAAAGAAGTCAGCGCCTAAAAAGACCGCTAAGCGTGCAGTAAAGAAAACTGCAAAGAAGTCCGCGTCTAAGAAGACCGCAAAGCGTTCTTCAAAGAAGGTTGCTAAGCGTTCAGCAGCCCGTATTGTTATTCCAGATGTTCCGCTTTCAGGTAATCGAACATCTGTTTCTTCAACTCCACTTCCTCGTACTACGGCAGCGGCAACTCCGCCAAAATCTTCTTCTAGTAAGTCCGGTAATACAAATACACAACGCTCATCTTCTCGTGTTGTGATTGCAGTGATTGCCGCGGTTGTATTACTTGCAATTATTGTTGTTGCACGTAATAACAATTCATCTTCAACAAGTACATCAACAGCCCCTGCAAGCACTGCTGCGACAACTTCTGCTGCCCCAGCTGCTACATCAGCAGCGCCTGCAGCAACAACGGCTGCTCCTGCAACTTCATCTTCTTCGGCAGCAACTGCGCCAGCAGGTTCTGGTCCAGAGGCCATCGTTGCCCATTCAACATCAACTGGAGCAGTAATTCTTTGGAAGGCGCCAGCAACTGCAACAGGGCTAACAAGCTATAACGTTGAAGCTTCAGCAAATGGAGCTGCATACGCAATGCTTGCGACCGTTCCTGCTACCCAGTTATCACTGAACATCACAAAGGGTGACAGCTCAGGTTGGACATCATTTAAGATTTCATCAGTTTATGGTGATGGATCAACAGCAGTTGGAACCACAGTACTTGGAAAGAATGCATTTGGTCTCCCAGGTCAATATAAGTAAATAGAAATTAAAAAAGCCCCTCAGAATTTGAGGGGCTTTTTTGTTGGAATTACTTTGTTGCAAGTTGCTGGATCGAATTACCTAAAGCTTCACTAATCGCGCCAACATAAACATCCCCGCCCACATCATTGAGGTGGATACCATCTGGAGCAAAGTATTCTGGATGACCCTGAGAGATACTTGCCCAGTCGACGACGGTTGCTTGGGGGTAATTAGATGCAACTTCGCGAATGATTCTGTTGTTGTCATCGCGCCAACCGCGAGGAACAGCAGCATTGACTACAACAATCTTTGGCTGGTTTTTAAAAAGAGCAAATAGCTTCTGAGTATCTTCAATTGTAAGATGATTGTTATTTCCTAAGTCAAAGACCACAGGATCCGCTTTTAAGCCAACTCCGTCTTGGGTGGCAACTTGAATGAGCTCACCAATTTGTCTTCCAACGCGTGCGTTGACCAAAGCGACAGGGTATTTAGCCGCAAGTTTTTCATGAGTTCCCAAAATAATGGAATCACCTGTGACCCAGAGTCCAATTTTGCCTCTGTTATCTGCAGAAAGTGTTGGTACAGGAGGTGGTTGTTCATTTGCTAGAGCAGCGTTTTTCTTTGTAAGCGAATCATTTTGCAGCCATGCTGACCAACCAGCTCCTGAAGAAGTAAGTGCAATAAAGAAAACAGAGGCGAAGATAAGAACTTTTTGACGCTTCTGTGTTGCCAGAGTTCGATACTTCATTCCGTGTAGCCAATCGGCAACCTTCCCGCGTCGAATAGGAATTTCAATCCAACGAAGTGAAATATCAGCAAGTGCAATAACAATCAGAATTCTTGCGCAATTAATTGCCCAGGTTGCCCCCGCTAAGTCTTCTGACGGCCTACTAATTTGAAAGATCACCCAATGCCAAAGGTAGATTCCATAGGAACGCTCACCGATCCATAGAAGAGGTCTTGAGCCAATAAGAGGGGCAAATCTTGATGCCGGGTGAACGAGTGAAGTGATTGTGGCGCAACCGAAGATTGCTGCTAATGGGAAAGCAACTTGGTAGAGAGCAGTATTTCCCTCATTAATAAATAGAAATGTGCTGAGCAAGCCGATAAGCCCAAAGACGCCAATACCATCAACAAAATCTTGGGCACGATCAGTAATGGTGCTACCTAAATTTTGAGGGATCCAACTCACAGCAAGCGCCGCTCCAAGAAATAACCCTAATGAGTGAGTATCGGTTCCAAAATAGATATGGCTAGTGCGATTGCCACTGGCATGGTCTGCGCTTATGGAATAAATAAAAAGCACTAGCCCTGAAAGAGCTGAGATTCCAAGAGAGATTCTGGCAACGTTTTTCTTACCAAAGCGTCTCAAAATAACCAGAAGAATGAGTGGCCAGAATAGGTAGAACTGCGCTTCAACGCCTAAGGACCAGATATGTTGGAGCAATGGGGGACGACCAGTGGCAGCAAAATAATCTTGGTGGATAGCAACTAAATGCCAATTCTCTGTTCCCGTCAAAACAAAGGGCAGATCTGTTAAATATCGCCTAATTCCGTCAGGTGCTCCAATAGCGATAATGAAGAGCGTTCCAACTAGCATAAATAACAAGGCGGGTAAGAGACGTCTAATTCTTGCTTGATAAAACTCCCGCAGATCTAAGCCGCTCTTACGATCAATTGAATCAAGTAATTGTCTGGTAATGACGTAACCGCTGATACAGAAGAAAAGATCAACGCCTAAGAATCCTCCAGGAATCCAATTCACACCTAAGTGATAAAGGAGGACTGCGGTAACGGCAATGGCACGAAGGCCATCAATGGAGGGAATGTAGCGGGAAGTTTTTGGAGCCATTACTTGCGCTTAGAAGTTTTCTTTCTAGCAGCAGGCTTCTTCTTCGCTGATGATTTTGGAGTCCTACGTGTTGGGACCTCCGGAACATCTTGCTCACCACGAAGTTCCTTATTTGCTTTTCGAATAAAAGCCTTGGCATTAGGACGATTTCCATCACCAATACTTGCTTCAATATCTGAACCAAGTGCAGCAAGTTTTTCAAATGCACTTGAAAGTCGTCCGCGTGTTTGCTTAATCGCCTCTTCAGCAGATGCCAAGGATTGTGTTTGAATGCGATGCAATCTTTCAGATTCTTGAATTGCCGACATAAGCCAAGACTTGAAATCTGCGATATCACTTGTCGCAGTTGTAATTAAACGCTCAGCTTCGCGTCTTGCGCTCATTGCAAGTGCATGTGCTTCCCGCTCTCTTGCTTCAACAAGGCGCTCTGCTTCAGCCATTGCAGAGCCTGTGATTTCAGAGGCTTCATCTTGGGCAGCTTGAAGATATTTACGTCCGCGCCCTTCAGCAGCAGAGAGAACTTGCTTTGCTTTCATTTCAGCAGATTCAATTGCTTGCTTTGCAGCGCGCGTTGCATCGGCAACTGCTTTTTCAGCAATTGCAACAGCTCGTGCTTCGCGGCTTTGAGCTGTCTTAATTAATGTCATTGCAGTTTCGCTGGCAAGGATTTCAAACTCTTCGCGCGTTAATCCTGTGATGTCGCGGCGTGATCGCATATCAGCAAGTTGCGCTTCAAGCTCGCGAATACGGTCCATCGCACTTGCAGTAGGAGCAGCAGCTGTGCCACCTTTGTTTGCATCTTGGTTATCTTCGTTCTTATAACCAACCCATGATAGAAAGTTTTTCTCAGCCATGCTCTTATCCTCTCGCGCTTGCTTGGAAAATGTAAGGGTGAAGAATTACAGGTAATACCTGGTGCGGGAGGCGGGACTTGAACCCGCACGTCCGAAGACACAAGTTCCTAAGACTTGCGTGTCTGCCATTTCACCACTCCCGCTGGAGTGCTGCCCTGCTTATGATTAAAGCCGGGTAGATAAGCCGTAAGGGTACGGGCAGGTTAGGCACACACACAAACTCACCGGCGTACCGGCTTTCCATGAAAATGAGCCTGGCCCCATCTGCGTAATTCAAACACCTACAGATCGGTTCGCATTTGGCCTATGGGAAGTTGGCTGGCAGGCACGCAGCCCATCGGCTCAGATAGCTCGAGGGGCTCGCGCTATGGGCCATGAAGAGTTAAATCAACTTGAAGTTAAACTCTTACGCTTTGTGTTGATTCAATACGGGTAATCTATAGAAATGCAATTGATTGAAGGATGCATAGAATTCCTGAGCCATAAAACGCTGTAGCAATTGCTCCTGTGAAACGACGGGATGTCATTTATTACCTTTTGGAAGAGTGCGCAGGTGGTGAAACCTACTTTGACCGCGGTCGTGCGAATAGTGGGTACAGGCTATCTGAGGCCAAGATGGAGCCTTTATTAGGAATAGTAACAAATCGGACATTGCCTATAACCCATAGATAACGTAATAGAGAAGTACGACCGATACCCTTACCGCAAATGGCCGATATACAAGAGGACCTCGCATCTGCGCTCATGCGCAGCCTGGCTGCTGCCGTGGCACAAGGCGCGCTTCCTAGCGGCTTAGTGCTTCCAGATTCAATCACTTTAGAAAGACCAAAGAACCGTGATCATGGTGACTACGCCACCTCAATTGCGCTCGCTTTAGCAAAGAGCGCTGGCCTGAACCCACGCGAAGTAGCAGAAATAATTATTAAGCATTTAGAAGCTGATTCATTTATTAAAAAGAGTGTTTCTGCGTTAGATATTGCAGGCCCTGGTTTCATCAACATCACTCTTGACCGTGCTTCACAAGCACAAGTCATTAGTCAGATCCTTGAGCAAGGCGCGAAGTTTGGACACGGGGAAGTATTAAAAGGCGTATCAGTCAATCTTGAATTTATTAGTGCAAATCCAACAGGACCCTTGCACCTTGGTCACACAAGGTGGGCAGCAGTAGGAGATGCACTAGGACGAGTTCTCAGCGCCGCTGGAGCAAAAGTATCTCGTGAGTTTTATATTAACGACCGTGGAAATCAGATGGAGTTATTTGGTGCTTCACTTTGCGCCGCAGCCGTTGGGCAGAGCGTTCCTGAAGATGGTTATCACGGTGAATACATCGGTGATATAGCCCAAGAGATTAAGAAAGCACATCCTGAATTTCTCAAGCTAGATGAAAGCGCAAGCATCGGCGCATTTCGCGATGCCGGTTACGCACTGCAACTCAAAGATCAGCAAAGAGTTCTAGATACATTTGGTACGCACTTTGATACCTGGTTCTCTGAGCTCTCACTTTATGAAAATAATTTCTTTGGCCACTGCCAAGACACACTC
>CAIUHY010000083.1 GCA_903899145.1 uncultured Actinomycetes bacterium | reverse complement strand
CACCTGTAATGCCATCGATACGGATTGTGTATTGGTGATAAGCATGCTCTGATCCTGGTTGAACGAAAGGAATGACGACACCCTTCAGATGGGCATCAAGATAAGCAGCATTCTTACGGCGCTGGTCTGTCCAGCCCTTTACCTTTGTTACTTGAACCCGGCCAATAGCTGCGTGAATATCGGTCATGCGATTATTAAAACCAACAATTTCATTCTGGTAGCGAACTACGCCGCCTTGGTTACGAAGCATGCGTGCTTGATGCTCAACATGAGCATCATCGGTAACAATCATGCCGCCTTCACCCGAAGTCATATTTTTGGTTGGGTAGAAGGAGAAGGAAGCAACCGTGCCCCATTCACCCGCCATTTTTCCATTTAAAGATGCAAGGTGTGCTTGAGCAGAATCTTCATAAACAGTGAGGCCGTGTTTTTCAGCAATTATCTGGAATTTATCCATCGCTGCAATATGTCCGTAAAGGTGCACCGGCATGATTGCTTTAGTTTTAGAGGTAATCAGTGATTCGGTGTGTGCTGGATCCATGTTGTATGTCTTGGGATCAATATCTGCAAATACAGGAATACCGCCAGCTAGAGCAACAGAGTTTGCTGTTGCTGCAAATGAAAAGGAAGGAACGATTACTTCATCGCCTGGTTTTAAACCAGCTGCTAGAAAACCAAGATGCAGGGCAGATGTTCCAGAGTTAACAGCGATACAACGCCTTCCACCAACAAACTGCGCGAATTCTTCTTCAAAAGCTTTTACTTCAGGGCCTTGCGCCATCATCCCTGTTTTTAGAACTCGATCTACTGCTGCGCGCTCTTCATCACCAATGATTGGCCTAGCTTGAGGAATCAACGCGTACTCTCTTCCACTAATTCGTTCTCAGAAACCTGCTTATATGTACTTGCATCCTTTGGACAACGGAAGTGATTATCGTCTGTTTTCTCTAACCGAACCCCTGCGCGACCCACCCAACCAATTCTTTTTGCTGGAACACCTGCCACAAGCGCGAACGCTGGTACATCTTTTGTGACTACAGCTCCAGCTGCTACTAGTGCCCACTTGCCAATTGAAACGGGGGCAACGCAGACCGCGCGTGCACCAATACTTGCACCATCGCTAATACTCACTCCAACAGATTGCCAATCTGATCCACTCTTCTGAGACATGTCAGTGTTTATGGCTCTAGGAAATTGATCGTTAGTAAGGACTGCAGCAGGACCAACAAAGACTCCCTCGCCTAAAGTTGCTGGCTCATAAACAAGTGCATAATTTTGAATCTTAGAGTTCTTGCCTATCTTCACACCGCTTCCGATGTAGGCACCTCGTCCGACTATACAATTTTCTCCAAGGACAACGCCATCTCGAACTTGGGCTAGATGCCAAATTGAACTGCCATCTCCAATGACTGCAGTGCTATCAACATCAGCACTTGGCAGGATCTTGGTGGGCATTGGGAGAGTCTATCGCAGGTGATTATTGAGCAATAAGCGCAGAAATTGCATGTGTAAGTGCTAAATATTCACGCTGGCTATCTAAGTTACTCGCAGCCCAGCCAGAAGCACTCTTTCTCATCTGATCTAGTTTTTCTGTGTTTTTGCTTAAGTCATCAAGTGCTGCTGCTACTTCATATGGGTCACTTGCCAGCATCCCGCCTCTACTTTTATCAATGAGTTCAGCGCAGCGGGGAAGTGGCGTAGAAATACTCGCAACCCCAACGACCATGTATTCATAGAGTTTTGACGGTATGGCTTGGATGAATGCAGGAGTGCTTTCTAGCAATGAAAGGCCAACCCATGCACCTGCCGCAACTTTCCAAGCTTGCGCAGGAGGAAGTTTGCCAAAGAACTTCACTCGTGCTGCTGCCTCAGGATTATTTAAAATCCATTCCTCTACATATTTTTGATCATATGGTGCGATAGGACCAACCAAATCGAAGTTCCACTTTGTGGCAAGAATAGCTGACTGCAACATTGTTTTAAGGCCTCGAGATGTGCGCAGATCACCGATATAAATAGCGCGAGGAGTCTCATCGCGCTGCCCGCTCATTGTGAGCAGTGTTACATCCGGAAGATTACGAAGAACGATTCGTTGATAAGCAATAAAAGGAGGAACTTGAGTATCTGCCACTGTTGTCAGGTGAGCTCTTCGCGCGAACCAGAGTGCAAGCTGGGCATCTAAACGAGCGAGTAGCCCTGGAAACCCAAAATATTTTCTTGCCCATGGACGGTCCTTAAGTACCCGGATGTAATCCTCATAGAGATCAACAGCAAATTTGCGACGTTTCATAAATGCAAAGCCATGAGTAGGCGCAAATGCTTCGGGAGATATCGCATAAAAGACTTTTCCGCGTGCGCGCATTGGATAAGACCGTGAGCGAAAGTAACGTGCTAAAAGTGATTTACTTGATCCGCCCCGGCGAATAAATAATTGCCCCGAGCCAGATTCACCTGGGCCATCTGTTGGGTTTCCTGGAGCAAAGACTTCAACATTTAAACCAGCCCTTAAAAGGGCGCCCGTTATCCGGTGAAGTCTGGCATCAGCAATATTTGCGCCAGATGAAATGATCGAGACATCGATTTTTTGCGACATCTGATGCACTCCTTACATATCTTCATAGCTGGAAGGCAGTGTTCCAACATTTAAGAACTTTAGATACTCATCAACGATCTTATCTGGCTTACCTTGGTCGAGCATGGCTCCTTTATGCATCCAGATTGCTTTATCGCAAAGATCGGTGACCGTTGCAAGTGCGTGAGAGACAATGAGAATTGTGCGTGCCTCAGCACAGAGCTGGCGCATACGTTCAAAAGACTTCTCTTTAAATGCAGCATCGCCTGCGGAGAGTGCCTCATCTAGCAGCAAGATATCTGGAGTCATGCTGACAGCAACGCTGAAAGATAATCTTCCATACATACCACTTGAATATGTGCGCACTGGAAGATCTATAAAACCATCAGGTAAGTCAGCAAACTTTGCAATTTCATCAGTCTTATTTTCAATCTCATCTTTACTCAGCCCTGATGCAAGGCCACCCAAAATAATATTGTCGCGTCCAGAAAGAGCAGGGTTAAAGCCAACGCCAAGAGCCAAAAGAGTTGAGATCTTTCCATTTACTGCAACACGTCCCTGTGTGGGGGTCAGAATTCCTGCAATACAGCGCATTAGAGTTGATTTACCGGCGCCATTGGAACCGACAATTCCAAGGACTGACCCATGAGGAATATCAAGTGTCATATGTTTAACTGCCTCAATCGTGCGCATCTTGGCATCTTGGCGCAGACTTGCTCGCATCAACGCATTTTTAAAAGTGCGCTTAGATTCAAGACTTACCTTGTATGTAATAGATAAATCTTCAATGCGAACTGCCAATTCCTCTGGCATCACAAATGCAGGCTTAGATGCGGATCGCAAAGTCGCGCTCCCTTGAAATAAAGAAGTAACCACCGACGCACATCGAAGTTACTGCCCAGAAGATACATCCCACGATTACATTTCTTGACAAGCCAGTATTATCGATCCACACACGTGAATTTGCAGTGAGAGCAGGACCAAGGGGATTTATATAGAGAAGCAATTTTGCTTTGCCATGGAGTGAAGAAGGAAGCCAAAGAATGGGGGAGAGATACATCCAAATTCGAGTGATGTAAGTCAGAAGCTTATTTGTATCACGGAAATAAACATTCAGTGTGGCAAATAAAAGCGCTAAGCCAAATGCCGTAAGGGCTATACAGACGATAATAAATGGAATCCATAAGAAGTTCCATGAAACGCCTGCTATTTGCGTAGCTGGATAAATCCATTTTCCAACAACTAATACCAGAACATAGACAGGAATCGTAGGAAGGAATTCTCTAAAAGCTTGTATCGCGCAAGAAAATGGCAATAGAGTGCGTGGAAAGGCTTGATTTAAAATCAAGCGACCTCCCAGTGTAATTGATTGCGCACCTGCCATTACCGTACTTTGTGCAAAGTAAAAAGTGAAAAGCCCAATAAGAAGATGATTTAAACGCGTAAGACCATTGTGGTCACTACCACCGCGGATAATGACAATAACGATGTAATACACAATTCCAAGAAGTAGTGGATTGAGAATTAGCCAAACTTTTCCTAAACGTGAGCCAAGATACTCGGCCTTGTCATTAAAGCGTGCAAGTTCAATCGCAAATGTTCGGCGGCTCCAAAATTCCTTCACATATGGAATGAGTGGTGGCAAAGAAGCCTTATGAGCCTCAAAAACCTGTACTTTGGAGAGAAAGTTTTGGTTCGTGGGCATGGGGGTAAGTCTGCCATCCCAAGAGCAAATCTGTGCACAGATGCCCCTCACCTGCCACCCGCGCCCGCTTATAGGTGAGAAGAATCCCTTTATTCGAGCAGGTGAATGCCTGCTGAAATTAGGAAAGGTAAATATCAGAATGGAAAGAAGTTTCACTAGTTCCCGATTGATCAAAAGTACTGCTGGAGTTGCTTTAATCTCAGCACTTTTACTTCCAGTTATTTTTGAATCAAGTAGCGCAATTGCTGCCCCAAAAGCAGCAGCTAATTCAACAGCCAAGAAAGCACCAGCTTCCAAGAAAGCACCAGCAAAGAAAGTAGCAGTTAAAAAGGCTGCCGTAACAAAGAAAGTAGCAGTTAAAAAGGCTGCCGTAACAAAGAAAGCTCCAGTCAAAAAGGCTGCAGCAAAGAAGGTAGTAGCAGCAAAGAAGGCAAAGGTAGTGCCAGCAGCAGTGCAGCCAGCAGTTGCACCAGCAGTTGCGCCTATCGATCCAACAACCACAGATGGTGTAGTTGCAGGTGTTAAGGCAGCAAAGGTTGCTAAAGCGGTCAAGACCGCAAAGACCAAAGCTCCAGCAGCAGTAAAGCCTCGTGGGCTTCGTCGCTTAAAGATGCTCCTCCCATAGAAATAAGTAACTAAATAAGCAATAGCGCTCGCGCCTTTATTAGTGATCTCACTCAAATGATCCGTAAGGCTCGGGCGCACCTTGTATGTGAGCGGCATTGGGAGTAACTTCAATTTATGGAGATCATCTTTCATCCCCGGGGAGCAGTATTAGCAGAAGATTTTAAAGATATAGCAACTGACAAACTTAAATCACTTGATCGCTTTAGTGTTTTGGTAGAAGGCATTAAGGTAGAGATTAAGCACGAAGCTAATCCTCGCTTTGGTAAATCTTCCCATATCGTTACCCTCACAACCCATGGCAGCGGACCGTTTATTAGGGGAGAAGCACAAGGATTTAATGATCTAGCTGCTTTTGACCTTGCTGTGAAAAACCTTGAACTTCAGTTTAGGAAGATGCACGAGAGGGCGAAAGACGTTGACCACGAAAGTGTACGAGACAAAAAATAGAGTCTAAAAAAGCCCGCCAAGGTTATTGGCGGGCTTTTTTAAAAGAGAAGTTACTTCTTTTTCTTCTTTGCTCCAGCTTTTGTGCCCATTTTTCCTGTCTTTTTTATTGTCTTTGATGCTTCAGTCTTCTGTGTTCCAGAAGTTTCTGACATCTCATGGGTTGCAGTTCCCTCAGCGGCACCTGCGGCACCTGTTACGTGTGGCTTTGTAGCAGATGATGCCGCAAATGCAGATGATGAAGAGACGGCAAGCGCCGCTGCGACCAATAGTGCGAGTGATACTTTTTTCATGATTACCTTTCGTAAGTAAAGCTATGTTTGAGAATTTTTCTCAATACTTGGGGATATTTTATTAGATATTTACTGGAATTTTCCCAGATCTGGATCTTGCCTGTGGGCTTATTTTCCAAGGACGGTCTGGAAAAGAACCGCCCCTGCAGAGATACATACCCCAAGGCTTAGGAGCATTGCATCAAAAAATGTCTTATTCATATCGCCCCCTTTGCTAGATGTAGATGAAAGATAGAACCACTAGTTGTGCGAAGGTTGAGCCTCACCTGAGAAAAAGGACAGAAGATTTGAAAAGTCCTATAATCGACCCATGGATATGAAAACCAAACTTTTTATAAATGGCCAGTGGGTCGATGGCGACGGCCATATCTCAGTAATTGACCCATCAGATGAATCAGTCATTGCAGAGGTTTCAACAGCAGGCGATAAAGAATGTGACGCCGCAGTAGCTGCTGCCCATGCTGCATTTCCCGCATGGTCGAAAACTGCTCCGCGTGTGCGCGCTGAAATACTGCGAAAAGCTTTTGAAATTATGATCGAAGAGGCTGATGACATTGCAAGACTTATTAGCCGGGAAAACGGAAAAGTTTTTACTGATGCAAAAGGTGAAGTCCTCTATGCTGCTGAATTTTTTCGATGGTTCTCCGAAGAAGCATCTCGTGTGGCTGGAGATTTCAGGCACTCACCCAGTGGAGATAAGAGAATATTAGTTACGCACCAGCCAATCGGTGTATCAATACTTATTACCCCGTGGAATTTCCCAGCAGCAATGGCAACTCGCAAGCTAGCACCAGCACTTGCGGCGGGATGCACAACCATCTTAAAGCCAGCAACTGAAACTCCACTTACTGCAATTTATGTTGTAGATATTTTGCACCGCGCGGGCGTTCCTGCAGGAGTAGTAAATTATATTTTGCCATCAAAAACTGGTTCTATGATGACAAAGATTTTGCACGATAAGCGAGTACGTAATCTTTCATTTACTGGATCGACTGAAGTAGGACGCGTACTACTCAGAGAGTCGTCAGATCTTGTACTGCGAACATCTATGGAATTAGGTGGAAATGCACCATTTCTCGTATTAGATGATGCAAATATTGATGAAGCAGTAAAGGGTGCAATGATTGCCAAAATGCGCAATGGAGGAGCAGCCTGCACTGCAGCGAACCGGTTCCTAGTTGCTAGAAGCGTTGGCGATGAATTTACTCAAAAATTTAGTAAAGCAATGTCAGAACTTAAAATGGGGGCAGGACTGAGTGAAGGTGCCCAACTTGGAGCAAGTGTCTCTGTTAAAGAGCGTAACAAAATTGCTGATCTTGTTGATGCAGCAAAAGCACAGGGCGGTACTCTAAACCTTGGCGGAGTAAAGCCTGATGGCAAAGGTGCTTTCTATCCTGCGACCGTTCTTACAGTAGCAATAGATAATTCAATATTGAATAATGAAATTTTTGGGCCTGTGGCACCAATCGTACTCTTTGATACCGATGAAGAAGGGATTGCGTTAGCTAACGACACCGAATATGGACTTATTAGTTATGTATTTTCGGCTGACCTTAAGCGAGCAATTCGCACCGCAGAAGCACTTGAGTCTGGAATGGTTGCAATCAATCGCGGAGTTATATCTGATCCCGCTGCGCCATTCGGAGGAGTCAAGCAATCTGGTTTAGGCCGCGAGGGTGGCTTTGCTGGTATTCATGAATTTCTTGAGACAAAATATATTGGCGTTGAGATTTAAATAGTTTATTTAATCCACTCTGCAATTGCGGCAGCAGTAGTTCTATCCCGCAGAATTCTTCGATGACCGAGCCCATCTGTTTTAAGAACAGTGGCATTTGGGATTGCCTTTTCAAGCGCAAGTGCATCTGAAAACGGAATCTCTTTATCTTGCACGTCATGCACGATAAGGGTTGGCTGCTTTACTTTTGGTGCTACAACATCACCGCGTGTTTCATCCCAACTTCGCCCAGTAAATGCCTCAACTCGGTCAATAAAACTCCTCCGCGCTCGTGGTGGTAGATCCATATATTGCGAAAAGCGCTCAAGAACATCTGAGAATAAGAATGGGGAACCAATTGTTACAACTTTATTAATTTTAAGTCCATCAGAGAGTGCGATAAATAGCGCACCACCTCCCATAGAGTGGCCAATGACTGTATCAAAGGGTCCAAGATCCTCTGAAATTTTTATCAATGCTGCAGCAAATTGAATTGCATTCGTTGCCTTACCTTTGGCATCACCATGTGCAGGAGCATCCATTGCAACAACATTTAAACCAACGTCATTGAGGGCTTCTGCGAGTATGTTCATATGACCAGCATGAGATTCCCAACCGTGGATAATTAATACCGTTTTATTTGCACCTACAACACTTTTACCCCAAGCGACATAGTCACCGGCAGGGTGAAGAAGAGTCCAACTACTCATATTTCTAGATTTCACACGACGGGGCTTAACGAATATTTTTGAGGCGACAAGGCCAACTAAGCCAGGCAGAATCCAGCCGATTGTTCGGTCGAGAAAGCGGATAGTTTTCATCTCATGCACCTATACATGATTTTAGTCCCCAGATGAGCAAATTCACATACTTATTTTGGAATAGCGAAGCCACTTTTTTGGTTCTATACTATGAATAGTTGAATATTCAATTATTAAACACATAACAGAACTTCTCAGGACGGTGGAGCATGCCAGCAGTAACAGTTAGTGACATCACGGTTTTGCCTCGCGTTACTGCAAACCCGGCTGCAAAAGCTCGCCAAGTAAAGAGCATTACAACTGCCCCACAAGGGTTTGAGGGCGAAGGATTTCCAGTTCGCAGAGCATTTGCAGGTGTTGATCTTGCCGATCTTGACCCCTTTATTCACTTAGATCAAATGGGTGAAGTGGAGTATGCACCAGGTGAACCAAAGGGAACACCATGGCACCCACACCGCGGCTTTGAAACAGTTACTTACATTATCGACGGAATTTTTGATCATAAGGATAACCATGGTGGCGGTGGAACTATTACAAATGGTGATACTCAATGGATGACAGCGGGAGCCGGCATTCTTCATATTGAAACACCACCGGAGCATCTTGTTGTAAGCGGTGGGCTTTTTCATGGTTTCCAACTTTGGGTAAATCTTCCAGCAGCAAAGAAATGGTCAAAGCCTGCATACCAAGATATCCGGGCAAATGATGTTGCGCTTCTTTCATCTCCAGACGGGGGAGCACTTATTCGCGTAATAGCTGGCGAAGTAGATGGTCACCCAGGCCCCGGATCAACACAAACACCCATCACAATTGTGCACGCAACACTTTCACCTGGCGCCGAGCTGCGTCTTCCCTGGCGCTCTGACTACAACTCTTTGATCTACACACTTAATGGCAAGGGAACTGTTGGAGATAGCCAGAGTAAAGTACATATGGGACAACTTGCTGTTCTGACCGATGGAGATGTGCTTGTTGTTAAAGCAGATCAATCTCAAGAATCTCGCTCGCCAACAATGGATGTTTTAATCCTTGGCGGAGAACCAATTCGCGAAACTGTTGCTTGGATGGGTCCGTTTGTTATGAATACAAAGGCCGAAGTTCTTAAAGCTTTTGATGATTTTCAAAAAGGCTTGCTTGGTACTGTTCCTGCAGAACACACCGGAACACCACTTAACCGCAGTGGTAATGGTTCAAAGCTTGGGGCAGATATTTCTGGAGTTCATAACACCCCTACGCAGATAGAAGAGAGTGGTAATAAGTAAATGCCACAACTGTTTGATCCAATCAAAATTAGAGGCCTTGAGATTGTAAACCGTGCTTGGGTTAGCCCTATGTGTCAGTACTCAGCGGTTGATGGTGTTGTAGGAGCGTGGCATAACGTTCACTTAGGTTCATTTGCAACAGGTGGTGCTGGTTTAATCATGGCAGAAGCGACAGGAGTTGTTCCTGAAGGTCGAATTTCTGGTGGCTGTCCCGGTATTTATAACGACGCACAAGTTGCTGCATGGAAAAGCATTATTGCTTTTGTACATAGCCAAGGTTCAAAAATTGGTATTCAATTAGCTCATTCTGGCCGAAAGGGATCAACAACTATTCCTGGAGCAGACCACCTTATTGCATCTGTAGCTGAAGGTGGTTGGCAGGCTGTTGCGCCAAGTGCGATTGCATTTGAAGGATATCCAATACCTCATGCATTAAGTATTGAAGAAATTCATACCCTTACTCATCAATGGGGGAAAGCTGCTGAAAATGCAGTGAAAGCAGGATTTGATCTTGTAGAAATTCATGCAGCACATGGTTATCTTCTTCATGAATTCTGTTCACCACTTTCAAATACCCGCACAGATGAATACGGTGGAGACTTCAATGGTCGCACAAAGTTCCTCAAGGAAGTAGTCGTTGAAGTACGTAATGCAATTCCAGAGGTAATGCCTCTATTCGTTCGCATCTCTGCCTCAGATTGGACCGAGGGCGGCTGGACAATCGAAGAGTCAGTTAAACTTTCCCAAGAACTCAAAGCACTTGGTGTTGACCTTATTGACGCTTCGAGCGGTGGCAATGTCTACGATGCCAAGATTGCAGTTGGTCCTGGATACCAAGTTCAGTTTGCTGAAAAAATCAAAAGCGGAACCGGAATTACAACATCTGCAGTAGGAATGATTACCGATCCTGCTCAAGCAAATGAAATTATTTCTTCTGGTAAAGCAGATGTAGTGATGCTTGGTCGCCAAATGCTTCGTAATCCCCGCTGGCCACTTTTTGCAGCACATGAATTAGGTGTTGAAGTTAATTGGCCAAGACAACTTGCTCGAGGCAAGTTGTCTTAACCAGATCAAACGTGGAGGTGCCGGGAATCGAACCCGGGTCCTCTAGTACTGACACAGAGCTTCTACGGGCGTAGTTCGCTAAACGTCTTCTCAGTCCTGACTCTCACACGAACATGTAGTCAACGAACT